>CAVHAH010000006.1:0-5340 GCA_963633785.1 bacterium | reverse complement strand
GTTCAATCGCGCGCACCCTTTGAACCTGAAATCGCGATTGTTCTCGGCTCCAGCCTCGGCCCGTTTGCGGATTCTATTGAGAATCCCGTTTCGATTGATTATGCGGAGATTCCGAATTTTCTGATTTCAACCGCTCCTTCCCATGCGGGCAAGCTGATTTTCGGAACGGTCGGCGGTCGGCGTGTGGTATGCATGTCGGGACGGTTTCATTATTACGAGGGCTATTCGTTTGAACAGCTTACCATTCCCGTTCGTCTGTTCAAGCTCCTGGGCGTGAAGGCGACGATTCTCACCAATGCCGCCGGCGCCGTGAATACATCCTATCGACCGGGCGATGTGATGATTGTATCCGATCACATCAAAATGACGGGGGCCAGTCCGCTTCGCGGCATGAATATTCCCGAATTCGGACCTCGCTTTTTCGATACCACTCGGATGTATACGCCCGCTCTGCGTGAAATCGCCCGTGAATGTGCAAAGGATGTCGCTTTGAAGGTGCATGAAGGGGTCTATTTCTATTTCACAGGTCCGCAGTTTGAAACGCCTGCGGAAATTCGTGCGGCACGGATGCTCGGCGGAGATGCCGTAGGCATGTCCACGGTTACGGAAGCACTCACGGCGGCGCATTGCGGAATGCCGCTGCTTGCGCTGAGCGTGATGACCAATATGGCGGCGGGCGTGTTGGATACACCGTTGACCACAAAAGAAGTGGATGAAACGGGCGAGAGAATCGCCAACGAATTCAGCCGCTATTTAACCGCAATCATTCAAAAGATCGGAGAAAAAATCTAATGAGCATATTGTTTGAAAATTGCGGGATTCTGGCATGGAAGGACGGAGATTTCTATCCGATCCGCAATGGATTTCTGGGGATTGACGGAGATACAATCGATTACATCGGCACGCAAAGACCGAATGCCCATTACGATATCGTGAATGATTATTCCGGAAGATTGTTGATTCCCGGGTTGATTAATTGCCATTGTCATGCGGCTATGGTGCTTTTGCGAGGAGTGGGCAGTGATTTGCCGCTTCAGGAGTGGCTTTTCGACAAGGTTTTTCCGATTGAAGCACGTTTGACCGAAGAAATCATTTCGGCGGGAAATGAGCTTGCGATGATGGAAATGATTGCAACGGGAACAACCTCTTTTTCGGATATGTATATGCAGCCGTATACGCTGGTGAAATCCAATGAAAACATCGGCATGAAGGCGAATCTGAGCACTGCGGTGCAATGCTTTAACCCGCAGGAAAATCCTGCCGATAACGACAGCATCGCCCGCTCGATTAAACTTTATAAGGATTTCCACAACGTTCAATCCGGACGTATTCGCATCGATTTCAGCGTTCACGCCGAATACACCTGCACAGACGCAACGGCGAAGTACTACGCCGATTATGTGAGAAAGGTTGAGAATGCACGGATGCACATTCACCTGTCCGAAACGGAAACGGAACAGCGTGAATGCATTGAACGCCACGGCTGCACGCCGAGTGCGTGGTTTGAAAGAATGGGCATTCTGGATGTTCCCACGGCGGCGGCTCATTGCGTGTGGGTCACCGACGATGATATTGCGATTCTGAAAAAGCACGGCGCCTCCGTTGTGCACAATCCGACCAGCAATATGAAGCTCGGAAGCGGATTCGCCCCGATACAGACCATGCTGAATCGAGGCGTGAATGTAGCGCTCGGAACAGACGGTGCGGCCAGCAATAATAACCTGAATATGTTCGAGGAAATGCATCTCGCGGCGGTTTTGCACAACGGTTATCACCATGATCCGCAGATTATGAAACCCGCAGATGTGCTCAAGATGGCGACAATCAACGGCGCACGCCTTCAGGGAAGATCGGACACCGGTGCGCTCGAAGTCGGCAAAAAGGCGGATGTGGTTGCCATCGATTTTCGGAACAAGGCGCATCTGTATCCTGCGTTTGATTTCATGACGATGCTCGTTTACGCAGTGCAGGGTTCGGACGTTTCCATGACGATGGTTGACGGCAGAATTCTCTATGAGAACGGACGGTTTACGACCTTGAATCCCGAAAAGGTATTTCAAAACGCAAAAACGGCGCTTAAACAGCTCTATGGGGAGGAGTAAGCGATGGAAAGAGCGGATTGCGGATTGGCATTCATGCTTCAATACGAGAATATCGCATGGTATGATAGCGGCGAAGTCAGCATTTTGGATCGCCGTATATATCCGACAAAAATCGAATTTGTTCGCTGTAAAACGCACACGGAGGTTGCCAAGGCGATTGCCGACATGGTAACGCAGAGCGCCGGACCGTATACGGCGGCGGCAATGGGCATGGCTTTGGCGGCTCATGAATGCAAAACACTTTCGGCGGAAAAGCAGCTGGAGTATCTGGAAGATGCGGCGTATGTGCTTTCACACGCGCGGCCGACCACGACCTCTCGAATGGAGCTTGTGACGGGCGGCTGTATTCGTGCGGCAAAACGCGCGTTGACGGCAGGGGAGAGCGTAGAGGAAGCCATTAAGCAACATGCGATTGCGGCGAATGACCTGCGTTACGGCAAAATTCGCAAAATGGCAGAATATCTCGTGGATATGTTTCCGAATGACGGCGGCGTGATGACGCAATGCTTCGGAGAAACCATTGTCGGTCAAATGCTGAAGGTTGCCCGTGAACGCAAAAAGAATATTCACCTGTATTGCCCGGAAACACGTCCGTATTTTCAGGGCGCTCGTTTGACTGCAACGGTCGCACATGATATGGGCTTTGATGTTACCGTGATTACCGACAATATGCCTGCGTTTGTAATGCAGAATGAGCGCATTGATGTATTCACGTCTGCGGCGGATGCCATTTGTATGGACGGGCATGTTGTGAATAAGGTCGGAACGTTCCAAATTGCACTGGTTGCGAAATATATGGGCATTCCGTATTTTGTCACGGGTGCACCGGATAAGGGGCATGAATCCATTGATTCCGTGGAAATCGAATTTCGCGATCCCGAATTCACGCTTCAGGCGATGGGCGTGCGCACCGCTTGCGAAGGCGTGAAGGGGTATTATCCTGCGTTTGATATCACGCCGCCGCATCTCGTGTCGGGTGTGGTCACGGATCAGGGAATCTATTCGCCGTATGATTTGAAGCGTTATTTCGCAAACGGAAATTGCGGCGAGTATACCGATCGGGATTTGTGTATCTGAAGGAGAACACATATGAGCATTCAAGAACAACTGGTGCAGGTTTCTCAACGCGCCTATCGTGAAAAGCTGTTTGCGGCAACGAGCGGAAATCTCTCCGTATTTGATCGTGAAAGCGGGAGAATCTATATCACGCCCGGCTCTTTTCCGTATGAGGAAATGCGTGCGGAGGACATTATGGTGATTGATTTGGACGGTCACGTCTTGTCGGGAAAGCATAATCCGTCCTCTGAATGGCGAATGCATACGGCGATTTATCGTGCCGATGAACGTGTGAATGCAATCGTGCACACGCATTCTCCCCACGCCACGGCATTCGCAATCAATCATATGAGAATTCCCGCGGTTCTGTATGAAATGGTGTTTTTCCTGAACGGTGATATTCCCGTGGCGCAGGGCGCAGTGCCGGGAACGGCAGAAGTGGGCGAGAATTGCGTTCCCGTATTGAAAAATCGATACGGCTGCTTAATGGCGAATCACGGAGCACTGGCCATAGGAGATACTTTGGAGCGTGCTTATACCCGTGCGGTGTATATCGAGGATGCCGCAAAAGCCTATTCAATTGCATTAACCCACGGGAAAATTTATGAAATCGGCGCAGAAGCCGAAGAGGAAATTCGATCCAGATAAAATGGAAATCCGCCCCGTTCGTCAATCGAGCGAGGCGGATTTTGTGATTATGCACGGGCGGCTTTTTTTACCAGCGGTCCCTTGGGCGTATCTTCTACCGTATAACCCTTTTCGAGAATCTCCGCGCGAATGCGGTCGGCCGAAGCGAAATCCTTTGCCTTTTTCGCTTCGGTGCGCGCCTGAACCAGCTGCTTGATTTCATCGGGCGTGGTATCGGCTTCACGCATCAGAAGCCCGAGAATTTCATGTGCCATCACATTCAAAGCTTCAAGAGCGGCTTCAATCACCTTTTTGCACGGCGCATTCGCATCCGCCAAAGCGGTGTTCATTTCGCGAACGTATTCAAAGAGCACGCCGAGCGCTTCGGAGGTATTCAAATCATCGCACATGGCGTTATCGAAGCGATCTTCGAATTCGTTGATGCGTTCGATAAAAGCGGTCTCCGCCGCATTCAAATCACGGTCGGAAGCGTGCTCGAGCGCAAATGCGGCATTGTCACGAGCCGTATAGAGGCGCTCCAGTGCATTCTTCGCCTGAATCAGCAAATCACGGCTGAAATTGATGGGACTGCGATACTGCGCCGACAGCATGAACATGCGAACCACTTCCGGGTCGAACTCCTTGGCAATATCACGAACGGTAAAGAAATTGCCGGCGGACTTGGACATTTTCTTGTTATCGACATTGATGTGTCCGTTGTGCATCCAATAGCGTGCAAACTGCTTGCCCGTTGCGCCTTCGGACTGCGCAATTTCATTTTCGTGATGCGGGAAAATCAAATCCACGCCGCCGCAGTGAATATCAAAAGTTTCGCCCAAATACTTCATGGACATGGCAGAGCATTCGATATGCCAGCCGGGACGACCCATGCCCCAGGGGCTTTTCCATGCGGGTTCGCCGGGCTTCTGTCCCTTCCAAAGCGCAAAATCCATCGGATGACGTTTGATATCGCCCACTTCGATGCGTGCGCCGGATTCAAGATCATCCAGATTCTGACCGATGAGCTTGCCGTAATTGGAGCGCCATGCCTGCGTGTCGAAATAGACGTCGCCGTTGTCGGTCTTATACGCCAGACCGTTCTTCTCCAGCTTTTTAATCAATGCGATAATCTCGCCGATATGCTTCGTTGCACGGGGATGCACGTCCGCACGAGCAACGCCGAGAGAATCGGCATCCTTGAAATACTCCTCAATATAGCGATTCGCAATGGCCTCGACGGTCGTTCCTTCTTCGTTTGCACGGCGAATCATCTTGTCGTCGATATCGGTGAAATTCTGAACGAAAGTTACCTGATAGCCCAAATGCTTCAGAAAACGGCGAAGCGTATCGAAAATGATGAACGGGCGTGCGTTGCCGATGTGGAAATAATTGTACACCGTCGGTCCGCAGGCGTAAATGCCCACCTTTCCTTCGTGAAGCGGTTCAAACGGATCCTTTCTGCGGGTAAGCGTGTTATAAATCATCATCTGTTTCATTTCCAACAGCTCCTTTCATCAATAAGAGCCACGCCTCTACAGAGGCGTGGCTCGCGGTT
>CAVHAH010000005.1:22359-27699 GCA_963633785.1 bacterium | reverse complement strand
GCCGAAACCCGAATTCGCTCCCCGTATGCCGAAAGGCGAATTCAGACCCGATGCACCCCGTCCCGAATTCAAGCCGCGCGAGCCGAAGCCCGATTTTCGTCCCCGTGAGCCTCGTGCGAGATTCGATCGCAGAATGCCTCGCGGCGATTTCGGAATGCGTCCGCTGCCCGATTTGAACGGACTGCCCGCAGGATTTCGGGTTTTGACGGCAAGAGATGCGGCACTTTGTGCGCTTCACGATGTGGTGCAAAACGGCGCGTTTGCCTCGCAGGCGCTCGACCGCAGTTTGAATTCGGCAACGCTTTCGGCGGAAGATCGGCGCTTGGCGGCGAGTATCTTTTATTTCTCGGTGGAGAATCGCCTGTATCTGGAATGGGTTCTCAATCACTTTTTGCAGACGAAGCCCGAACCGCTGGTGGCGGACGTGCTGCATATCGCCACGGCGCAGATTCTGTTTATGAACGGCGTTGCGGACTATGCCGCAGTGGACGAAGCGGTGAAGCAGGTTCGCGCGTTGGGGCGTGAAGGGCTGACCGGTCTGGTCAACGGTGTTTTGAGAAGCCTGATTCGGATGCGTGATGAGGGCGGATTGGAATTGCCCGATCGCGAGGAAGATGCGGTAAAATACCTGTCGGTGCGCTATTCGTTCTCCGAAGCGTTTGCGAAGCGCCTGATTGCGGGATACGGTTTGGAGGCGGCGGAGGCGTTTGCGGCGTATGTGCCGACGGATCATGCACAGGTTGTGCGTGTGAATCGCCTGAAAATCGATGCCGAAAGTTTTGAACGGCGGTTGACCGATGCGGGTTATCATTGGCAGAAAAGCGTGATTCCCGATGCCTATCGGATTGCGGATGCGGGAGATTTGTCTTCTGCGGAAGATTTCCGTGCGGGCCTGTTCTCCATTCAGGGCGAAAGCTCTCAGCTGGCGGCATTGGCGGTTGAAGCAAAGCCCGGCGAACAGATTCTGGATGCCTGTGCCGCTCCCGGAGGAAAAACCTGCCTGATGGCGGAGAAAATGCGTGATACGGGCCGCGTGTTTGCGTGGGACGTGTATGACCATCGTGTGGATTTGATTCGTGCGGCGGCGAAGCGTTTGGGGCTTGAAAATGTTCGCCCGATGACGCATGATGCCCGCAGAGCTCCGGAAAGCATGGAAATGAGCATGGATGCCGTGCTGGTGGATGCGCCGTGCAGCGGTCTGGGTGTTATGAACGACAAGCCCGATGTGAAATATCGTGCACAAGAGGATTCGCTGGCGGCTCTGCCTGCGCTTCAGGCGCAGATTCTGGATGCGTGTGCCAAGTGCGTGCGCCCCGGCGGACGGCTGGTGTATTCCACCTGCACCGTTCTGCCCGAAGAGAATCAGCAGCAGATTCGTGCATTCCTGGAGCGTCACCCCGAATTCGAAGCGGATACGCACACGAGCTGGCTGCCTGAATCGCTGCGTGAATATTCTCAAAACGGAATGCTCACCGTTCTTCCGAATCGGGACGGCATGGAGGGATTCTTTATCGCACGTCTGATCAGGAGGGACTTTTGATGGATAAGGTGCAGCTGCTGTCGCTTACGCAGGAAGAGTTGCTGCAATTCGTTGTCGGGGAACTGGGCGAAAGCAAATTCCGCGCGAAACAGATTTCCGAATGGCTGGTGCGAGGAACGGATATTGACGGAATGACGAACCTGTCCGCCAATCTGCGCATGAAGCTGAACGAGATTGCGGTGGCGAATCCGATTCGCATTCACCGTTCCTTCAAATCCAAGCTGGATGAAACGGAAAAGTTCCTGTATGCACTCACAGACGGAAATCTGATAGAGGGCGTCGTGATGCGCTATCACTACGGCGATACCCTGTGCGTTTCAACACAGGTGGGCTGCAGAATGGGCTGCGCATTTTGCGCTTCAACGCTGGACGGGCGCGTGCGTGATTTAACGGCGGGCGAAATTCTGGGTCAGGTCGTGGCGGCGAATGTGCATATTCAAAAAGAGAATCCCGAGCGCAGAATTCACAATATCGTTTTGATGGGCAGCGGAGAACCGCTCGACAACTACGATAACGTGGTGAAATTTCTTCGATTGGTGAATGATCCGAAAGGGTTGAATATCTCGATTCGCAACATTTCGCTTTCCACCTGCGGGCTGGTGCCGAGAATGCATGCGTTTGCCGAAGAAGGTTTGCCGGTCACGCTTTCGATTTCCCTGCACGCCCCCAACGACGGCATTCGTCAGAAAATCATGCCCGTGGCGCATGCGTATGCAATCGAAGATGTGCTGAATGAATGCAGATATTATGTGGAAAAAACGGGTCGGCGCGTTGTGTTTGAATATGCGCTGATTAAGAACGTGAACTGCGATGTGAAGTGTGCGGAGGAATTGGCACGGCGACTGCGCGGTTTGCAGTGCCATGTGAATCTGATTCCGCTCAATGCGGTGAAGGAACGCAATCTCGAAGCCCCGACGAAGCAGGACGTTCAGGCGTTTTTGCGTCGGTTGGAGCTGAAAAACATATCCGCAACGGTTCGCCGTGAAATGGGTGCGGACATCGACGGCGCATGCGGTCAGCTTCGCAGAAAGGCATTACAGCAGGAAATCTGACTTCCGACACGATTCCCGAGAATCTCCAAAGAGAGGTGTTACGCAATGAAGGTCTATGCAATTACCGATATCGGAAAGGTACGTCCGATCAACGAAGACAGCTTTTATCTTCCCGAGGTGAATGAACCGTTTTGTGCGGTTGCAGACGGTATGGGTGGTCATAACGCCGGCGAAGTGGCCAGCGCAACGGCCATTCGGACATTTGCGGAGGCAATGCGTCAATCGGGAAAAGTGAATGCCACGGCCATTCATGAAGCGGTACTCAAAGCGAATGCCGCAGTATATGATGAAGCGAAGCGTGATGTAAGCAAATACGGAATGGGAACGACATTCACCGCTCTTGTTGCCGACGGGCGGCGGATTCATATCGCTCATGTCGGCGACAGCCGCGCCTATCTGCTGCATGAGGGCGCAATTTCACGAATCACCCAGGACCATACGCTGGTTGAAGAAATGGTCTCCAAGGGATTGATTACCGAACGGGAAGCGCGCATACATCCCAAACGCAATCTGATTACGCGGGCGCTCGGCACTCAGGAGAATGTCGAGGTTGATTTGATTCAGCTGGATGTTCGAAAAGACGAGGTGCTGCTGCTGTGCTCGGACGGTCTTTCCAATTACGTTTCCGAGCATGATATGCTGCGCATCGTAACGGGCGAGGGTGAATGGCAGGAAAAGCTGAAAGCGTTGGTGGATATTGCGCTTTCTGCCGGCGGTTCCGACAACATAACGGCCATGATTGCGACCTTTGAGGAGGACGATCGATGATAGGACACGTCATATCCGATCGATATGTCGTGGAAACCGTCGTTGGAACAGGCGGCATGGCCATTGTCTACCGTGCGTATGATAAAATAACCAAAAGCAGGGTAGCCATTAAAATGCTGCGCCCCGAATTTGAATCCGATGAAGAATTCGTTCGCAGATTCAGTCGGGAGGCAGAAGCCGCAAGCAAGGTTTCGCATGAGAATATTGTGAATCTGCTTGATGTCGGCATAGACGGAAATCATCGATATATCGTAATGGAATTTGTCGATGGACAAACGCTCAAGGATCTGATTCGCGAGCAGGGAAGAATCGAACCGGTTCTCGCCATTCGCATGACCATTCGCATTCTTGCGGCGGTGGATCAGGCGCATCGAAACGGCATTGTTCATCGGGATATCAAGCCGCAGAATATTCTGGTTGATCGCCAGGGAAAAATCAAGGTTGCAGATTTCGGCATTGCACGGTTGAAAACGTCGCAGACCACGAGAATTGACGACGGAACGCAATCGGCGCTGGGCAGTGTTCACTATTTTTCGCCCGAACAGGCGCAGGGCGAGGTTGCCGATGAAAAGAGCGATTTGTATTCCGTTGGCGTTGTTCTGTATGAAATGCTGACGGGACACGTTCCGTTTGACGGAGAAACCGCCGTATCGGTTGCGCTGAAGCATGTTCGGGAAGAACCGAAATCGATGCGTCTGTTCCAAAGCGGTATTTCCAAGGCGCTCGACGAGGTTGTGATGCGTGCGCTGTGCAAGGATACCACCAAGCGCTATCAAACGGCGGCGGAAATGGCGGCGGATTTGCGCAAGACGATTACCCATCCGCGCGGCGGTTTCGTGAAGTATCCGAGAAGCGATGAGGAAATCGCAAACGAGCGGGAAGAAAAGCGCAAAGAGCGGCAGCGCGTGAAGAATAAAATACTGCGCACCGTGATTATCATAGGCGTGATTGTTTTGCTCGTGTCGGCGGGCGTGATTGTGTATCGTTTGTTCGGCATTCAAAATTATGTGAGCGTACCGAATGTGGTGGGGCAAACGGTTTCGGAAGCACAGAATCAGCTGGAGCGGGCGCATATTGCCGTGAATATCGCAAGCGGTTATTCGGAGGAATACGAGCGGGGCACGGTGGTGGAACAGTCGATTTCCGCAGGCGAGCGCATCAGCCCCGGCAGCACGGTCACCGTGGTTGTCAGCATGGGCACGGAATGGTATTATCTGGACGACCTTACCGGTTTAACGGAGCAGGAAGCGCTTGAACGCATTCAGGCCAATGAGGTCAATAATGTATCGACCGAATATGTGGTGAGCGAAGCGACTCCGGGCACGGTCGTCGGTCAATCGGCGGAGGAAGGCTATCACAGCAAAACGGAGGCGTTGACCATTCGCATAAGCGGACGCGCGGTGAATATGCCGTCGCTGGTCGGTTTAACGCTCAATGGCGCGCGGGATTTGCTTGAATCCGAAGGACTGACGGTCGGCAATATCATCGAAAGTGATTCCGCAGATGCAAAGGGGCAAACGGTGATTGCCCAAAGCGTTGAGGCGGGAAGTGCGGTTATGGAAAACACCGTGGTGGATATCACGGTGAGTGCCGCTGTGGAGAAGCGTTATCAACCGCAGGGTGAATTGACGATTGCGGTTCCGCTGGATGATGTACAGGTGAAGGTGATTCTGACGGCGCCTTCCGGAAAGGAAACACAAGCCTATTCGGAAACGCTTTCACGGGGAACGCATTCACTGGAACTGTCCGGAACGGAATCCGGCGTGTACCGGGTGCAGGTTTATTTCGATGAAGTATTGATGGAAACGATTGAATTGACATTCGATTGAACGGAGGAGAAGCGTTTGCGTGGGATTCTGCTCAAAGGCATCGGCGGTTTCTATTATGCGCAGGGGGAAAGCGGAGAAATTTATACACTTCGTGCCCAGGGAAAGATTCGCCATGATCGGATGAAACCCAAGGTGGGCGACAGGGTGGAAT
>CAVHAH010000005.1:6861-22349 GCA_963633785.1 bacterium | reverse complement strand
CACGGCTGGATTCTGCGTGTTGAGGCGAGAAAAAACGAGCTGACGCGACCGCCTGTGGCCAATGTGGATGTGATTGTGATTGTCGTGGCCGCCGCAACGCCCCAGCCGGACTTGCTGCTGGCGGACAGATTGATGCTGAATGCACGCAGAACGGGCATTGATGTGCAGCTGGTGGTCAGCAAGGCGGAACTGGATTATGTGCGTGCAAAAGAAATTCTGAATCAGTATCGCAATGCGAACGTCAACCCCATAGCGGTATCGAGCGTTGAAGGAACGGGAATCGATGCGCTTCGGGAAAGCCTTCGGGGAAAGATTCACGCATTGGCAGGGCAGTCGGGTGCGGGAAAATCCACGCTGATCAATGCGCTGTACGGATTGAATACGGAAACGGGAGATCTTTCCAGAAAAATCGAACGCGGAAAAAACACGACACGCCATTGTGAATTGATTCCCGTGGCAAACAGCATGGTGCTGGACACGCCCGGATTCAGCCTTTTGGAAAACGATGCGTTTGATCCGGTTGAATTGAAGGATATGTATCCCGAATTTGTTCCGCTTGAGGGACAGTGCTTTTTCCATCCGTGTTATCACGCAAACGAACCGAAATGTGTGGTATTGGATGCCGTGCGAAACGGAGAAATCGATTCTCAGCGGCATTCCCGATATGTAGAATTGCTGAATGAAGCGAAGGAAAGGTGGAAAAATCGTTATGATTAAAATTGCTCCGTCGCTGTTGGCCGCAGATTTTCGCTATGTCGGTGCGGAAATCGAACGCATGGCGCAGGCAGGTGCGGATTACATTCATTTCGATGTAATGGACGGACATTTTGTGCCCAATATGTCGTTTGCTTTTCCGCTGCTGGATGCGGCGGTGAAGTGCTCGCTGCCTGTGGATGCGCATTTGATGATTGAGAATCCCGAAAGGTATATCGACCAGTTTGCGAAGGGCGGCGCAAAGATAATCACCGTTCATGCGGAAGCCACGCATCACCTGCATCGTGCATTGCAGCAGATTCGCGCGGCAGGCTGTCTTGCGGGTGTGGCACTGAATCCCGCAACCAGTCCCGAATGCCTGCGCTATGTAATGGGCGATTTTGATTTGGCGCTGGTAATGACGGTGAATCCCGGATTCGGCGGTCAGAAGATGATTGCCTCCTCTGTGGAAAAGATTGCCGAGATTCGTTCGATGCTCGATCGGGAGGGCTGCGATGCGATTATCGAAGTGGACGGCGGCGTGAACGAAAAAACGGCGGGGCGCCTGATTGAGAAGGGCGCAACGATGCTCGTTGCGGGCAGTGCGCTCTACGGGGCGCCCGATGCCAAAGCGTTTATCGAACACATCAAGGCGATGAAATGATTTCAGACAAAACGGATGCGAAAAGCGTCCGTTTTGAACTTTTCGGGAAGTACCTGCGTCTTATAAGTACGGAGGTGAAAACATGAAGAAAATACTTTGCCTGATTCTGATGATTATGCTCACAACAACCTGCTTTGCGGAAACGGCCGGAAATCAGTTGGGGTTGAATGCGCTTGAATCGCTTTATGACGGAACGCACAATCAGATGATTTCGCCGATCAGCCTCGCAATAGCGCTCAATATGGCGGCAGACGGAGCAAACGGCGATACACGCACGGAGATTCTGAATGCCCTGCAAGCGAATGACACGGATATCGAATCGAACATCGAGGCCCTTACGCAGAGCGGATTGAAGTTTGCGAATGCGGCTTTTTCCGCCTCGGAACTGACCGTTAAATCCGATTATTCGGATTTGCTGAAAACCCGATACGGCGCAGAATGGTTTGAAATGGGCGACGACATCGTTGAAAGAATCAACGAATGGGCGAATGAACACACGGACGGTTTGATTGAAAAACTCCTGAATGAATCACCCGCAGGACAGACGCAGTTGATTCTGCTGAATGCCGTTGCGATGGATGCAAAATGGTTGAGCCCCTTCGAGAAGGACGGCACAACCATCGAGGAATTCCAAACCCCGAACGGTGCGACAGAGGTTTATATGATGAGGCAATCCGAGTATTGCGATTATGCGGAAACCGAAAGCGCACAGTTGCTTCGCCTGAATTACAACAACAGCAATCTCACCATGCTGCTGGCGCTGCCGAAAGACGGTTACGATGAAAAAGACATCCTTTCCGAATTGAGCGAACAGGGATTGAGCTATTTCTCGAATGTAACCGAGGAACAGTATGTGAAAATCAGACTTCCCAAAGTGGATATCGAGGTTGATAACAATCTCAATGAAATGCTGAAAAACGCAGGCATTCAGAGCGCATTTAATGAGAATGCCGACTTCGGCGGAATATCGGACACGCCGCTTTCCATCGGAAACGTCCGCCAGAAGGCGCGCATGATGATTGACGAAGACGGAACGAAAGCCGCCGCAATTACCGAAGTGGATATTGTGGCCATGGCTATGAAAGAGGAGGAGGGCGTTGAATTCAGAGCCGATCATCCGTTCATTGCGGTGATTGCCGATGAATCCACGCAAACCATCTGCTTTGCCGCAGTAATTGCCAATCCTGTCGAATAATCAAACCCTCCGCACGATTCATTGATTCGAAATCGTGCGGAGGGTTTATTTATGGCGCACTGCCTTATCGGTCACACAACCAGACATTGGTTTCGTCGTCCACGCCCTGAATCGCCACGCAGATGAATTCACTGGCGGCGGTGGGAATATTTTTTCCCACGAAATCGGCGCGAATCGGCAATTCCCGATGTCCGCGATCAATCAGCACCGCAAGCTGAATGCACTTCGCCCGCCCGACATCCATCAAGGCATCCAAGGCGGCTCGAACGGTTCTTCCGGTATAGAGGACATCATCGACCAGCACCAACGTCTTTTCCTCAATCGAAAACGGAATCTCGGTTTGATTCAGCGTAGGATCTGCGGAAAGATGCGTCAGGTCATCGCGGTAATAGGTGATATCCAGAATGCCCACGGGAACTTTTGTTCCCTCGACACGCTCGATGGCTTCGGCAATCATGCGTGCCAAAGGCTCACCTCTTCTGCGAATGCCTATCAGAACAACGTTTTCAACGCCTTTATTGCGCTCGATGATTTCGTGCGCCATGCGTGTTACGCTGCGAAGCATCTGCTTATCATCCATGATAAGCGTTTTTTTCTTCACGTTGTGTTCCTCGCTTTCCGCCGCGTTTAACGCTCTTTGCCCACAAAGAACAGGGAAACGACTCCCGGACCGGTATGCGCACCGATTACGGGGCCTACATAGTTGATTCGAACATCGGTAATGCCGAATTTTTCGCGAACGAGAGAACCGACATATTCCGCATCGGCCAGACAATCGCCGTGGCAGATGTATACGCGCTGCTTTTCGGGTTCAATCGCCAGCTGTTCCATTTTCGCAACCAGCGCGCGCAGAGAAGCTTTGCGGCCGCGCGCGATATCCACCTTAATCAGATGTCCGTCGTTGTCCATGTGCATCACGGGCTTGATGCTCAGAACGGAACCGACAATGGCGGTTGCCGCACTGACACGTCCGCCGCGCTTCAAATACATCAAATCGTTCACGGTGAACCAGTGGCAAACGTGCAATTTCAGCGATTCCGCATAATCTCGAAGCTCGTCGATATTCATGCCTTCCTGTTTCTTTTCCCAGCACAAATCGACAAACAGACCTTCGCCCAGAGAGGCGCACAGCGAATCCACCGCATACAGCTTTCGCTCGGGATATTTTTCGCTCAATTCACGCAAGGCCGCCGCACCCGAATTGTAAGTGCCGCTCAGACCCGAGGAGAATGCGAGGTACAATATATCCACGCCCGCCTGACAGAGCGGTTCGAAGATTTCCATAAACTGTTCGCTTGTTACCGCGGAGGTTTTTACGGCCTTCGCATTAACAACACGCTCGAAGAATTCATGAAAGCCGATTTCACGCCCGTCGAGATAATTTCGATAAAGTTCGCCGTCCAAATCAACGGTAAGCGGAACAACCTGAAGCTGCATCTGATCCGCAAGCGCCTGCGGCAGGTCACAGGAGGAATCCGTAAGAAGAACATAATCAGACATCTATCAACACCTCCGAAGAAATGATTTCTGCATTGTCAGAATTGTATCATATCTAAAAGAGAATGTCAATCCATGTCAAGGAGCGTACAACGATAGCTGGTTTTTAAAACCGTAATGGAGAATTGAAACCGTGAAATTTGCATCCTTTTGGTTTCTGTGGTATACTGAATGAAAGAATTACCGCCAAAAGGAGAGAAAAGCCATGAAAAGTGAGATTCGAACGGAGATGAAAAACACCGCATTGATTCTTGCGGGACTTTTCTGCGCATCTGCGGCCTATAATATGTATCTGGTTCCGAACAGCATTGCGGCCGGCGGTTTCACGGGTATCGGCCAGCTTTTGAACCACTTTACGGGCATCGGCATCGGCACGGTGAGCATTCTGCTGAATGTGCCGCTGTTTCTTTTATCGATGAAGAAATTGGGACTGCGCTTCGGAATTCGTTCGATATTGGCGATGTTCGTGTTTTCGCTTCTGATTGACCACTGGCATTTGCCCGTGGCTACGCAGGATATGCTGCTTGCAACGGTATTCGGCGGCGTTCTGGGCGGCTTGGGATTCGGACTGGTGCTTCGGGGAAGTGCAACCACGGGCGGCAGTGATATGCTGGCATCGCTGATTCACAGGCATCTTCCGTTTATTCGCGTAAGCTGGGCGATATTCGCCGTGGACGGATTGGTGATTCTCGCATCGGCATTCGTGTTTGATCCGCAATCGGCCATGTATGCGCTGATTTGCATTTTCGTGATGAATCTGATGGTGGATGTGGTTCTCGAAGGGCCGAACAGCGCAACGTCCTATTTCGTAATCTCCGAGCATTCCGAGGAAATCGCCGAGCGAATCATGACCCAAATGGATCGAGGCGCAACGGCGTTTTATGCCAAGGGAATGTACAGCGGAAATGACAAGAAGGTTCTTTTGTGCGTTGTAAACCGATTTGAAAGCATGCAGCTGAGAAGAATCGTATTCGAGGTCGATCCGAAGGCATTTGTGATTGCCAATAAGGTTCATGAGGTTTTCGGCGAGGGATTCAAAGAAACGAATACATGATTTGCCCGCCGCCGTTTGACATTGTCACATAAAATTTGCAAGAAAGTGTTTAACGGGCAAAAAAATGTGCTATAATAAAAATGATACTCTGTTTCTTTTTGCCGAATATGCAAGGAGGTTGTACAAAGCATGGCTGATCCCTTAGGTCCATGTGTTTTGTGTGTGGTTTTGTTGTTGCTGGCAGGCTGTTTATACGCAGTGAATACGGCGTTGCCTGCTGTGGATGAAGGCGAACTGGAGAAGCGAGCCGACGGCGGGGATTCCGCATCGAAGCGTGCCCTGCGGCTTTTGAAGCGTTTCGATCAGGGACACGGCGAAATACGCATGGCGTATGCGTTTTTGATTTGTGCGGCTTTTGTGTGTCTGGAAGGCGCATTTGCCGAGAAAATCGCAGCGGGCTTGAATATAAAAACGAGCCTTGCGCTTCTTCTGATGCTGATTGTTTACGGAATCTTCTTTGCGGCCTTCACGGCGGTTTTGCCGGGAAGCATCGCATCGGGGAAGCCCGAGAAGGCGCTTCGTGACATTTCGCTGATTTGCGAAGTTATACTGGCGGTGTTCGGCGTGTTTATAAAGCCGGCGTGCTGGCTGGCGGCGATGCTGCTCAAGCCGTTTCATATTCGCATCGGCAGCGCCGCAGAACGTGTTACGGAAGAAGACATTCGCATGATGGTGGATATCGGCGAAGAAAAGGGTGCCATCGAATCCGATGAAAAGGAAATGATCGAGAACATCTTTGAATTCAACAATACCATCGCCGAAGAATGCATGGTGCATCGCAAGGACATTACCGCCATTGACCGCGCGATGTCCGAAGACGATGTTTTCGAGATTATCGCGCAGAGCGGTCTTTCCCGTTTCCCGGTTTACGACGGCTCGATTGACAATGTCGTCGGTATTTTAACGGCGCGCGATTTCATGATTAACCGCTGCGGTGAGAATCCGAAGTCGTTTCGCGAATTGATTCGCCCCGCACATTTTGTTCCCGAATCCGTGCATACGGATGTGCTGTTTCGTGAAATGCAAACGCGCAAACAGCATATGGCGATTGTTATCGATGAATACGGCGGAACGAGCGGTTTGATAACCATGGAAGATTTGCTGGAGGAAATCGTCGGCAATATCTATGATGAATTCGACCCGAACGAGGAACAGGATATCACACTGTTGCCGGATGGCCGCTGGCGTGTTTCGGGTTCGGTGGATTTGGAAACGCTCAGCGAGGAATTGAATGTGGAGCTTCCTCTCGATGAGGAATACGATACACTGGGCGGACTGGTATTCAATCATCTGTCGGAGATTCCCGCAGACGGCGCACGCCCTGTGGTGGAATGCTTCGGTTTGCGTGTGAATGTAACGGAAATCGCAGATCGGCGTGTGGAATGGGCGATTGTTGAAAAACTGCCCGAGGAAAATGGGGACAAGGAAGAATAAGAGAGGGGAAATTCGGTATGGAGCTGCTCAAAGAGAAAATTTTGAAGGAAGGCCGTGCGTTGAATGACGAGGTGCTTCTGGTTGATTCGTTTTTGAATCATCAGGTAGATCCCGAATTGATGCAGGCTGTCGGCGAGGAATTCGCACGGCGTTTCGCAGATGCGGGCGTTACACGGGTGGCGACCATCGAATCGTCCGGCATTGCCCCTGCGGTAATGACGGCGTTGAAAATGAATGTGCCGCTGGTTATTTTCAAAAAATCAACTTCCAGCATTCTCAAGGAAGGCATTCTCCAAACCGAGGTGTTCTCGTTTACGAAAAAAAAGTCCTATCAGTTGACGCTCAAAAGCAAATTTATGCATCCGGGCGACCGTGTTCTGCTGATTGATGATTTTCTTGCGATGGGCGAAGCGGCGTTTGGCGGTTTCCACCTGATTGAACAGGCGGGCGCAACCTGCGTGGGACTCGGTGCGGTAATCGGAAAGATGTTCCAGCCCGGCTACAAGCGCCTTTGCGAAAAGGGCTATCGGGTAGAGGTGCTCGCCCCGGTTTGCCATATGGCCGAAAATGTAATCGAATTCGAAAATACAAAGGGTGAATAAAATGGAATTAAAGGATGTAAAATGTTTCCTGCTGGATATGGACGGCACCTTTTATCTGGGCAATCAGCTGATTGACGGTTCGCTTTCCTTTATCGAAAAAGTGGTTTCTTCGGGACGTGATTTCATGTTCCTGACCAACAATTCCTCGCACAATGCGAATTTCTATGTGCAGAAGCTCGCGCGAATGGGCCTGAATATCGACCGCAGCAAAGTAATGACCTCGGGCGAAGCCACCTGCGAAAAAATCAACGAGCTTTATCCCGGAAAGCGCGCGTTCGTGCTGGGCAACGAATTCCTGGTTGAGGAGTTTAAGGAAGCGGGCATTCCCGTGGACAACGAGAACCCCGAAATCGTGGTTATCGGCTTTGATACCACGCTGACCTATCAGAAAATGTGGGATGTGTGCAATTATGTTCGCGCAGGACTGCCTTACATCGCAACGCATCCGGATTTCAACTGCCCCACGGAAACCGGATTCATGCCCGATATCGGCGCAATCATGGATTTCATCGAAGCCTCTACCGGCCGTCGCCCCGATTTGATTGTCGGAAAACCGTATACCGGCATCGTGGAAGCGGTATTGCGCAGAACGGGTTTGAAGGTCAACGAGCTGGCAATGGTGGGCGATCGCCTGTATACCGATATTGAAACGGGACTTCGCAGCGGCATGCTGTCGATTCTGGTAATGTCCGGCGAAACCACGGAAGAAATGCTTGCGGCATCGACAACGGTTCCGAATCTGAAGTTCGGCCGCTTGTCGGATATGAATGAGTTGTTATAATCGATTGAATCGGAGAGACTTGGTTCTCTCCGATTTGCGCATTCAAAAGGAGGAAAAGGTGTGAACAGGATTATCGCTCTTTGGAAGGAAACGGCGCCGTATACGAACCGGTCGCCCGAGCAGGCGCAGCCGAGCATTAAGGAATTCAAGGCAGAAGGAAGCCGCGGCGCGGTGGTGGTATGTCCCGGCGGCGGTTATGAAATGAAAGCTCCGCACGAGGGAGATCCGATTGCGCAGATGCTGAATACGGCGGGAATCAGCGCCTATGTGCTGGATTATCGGGTAATGCCGTGCGATTATCATGCGCCGCTCTCGGATGCACTGCGTGCCATTCGGCTGGTGCGTTCCATGGGTTTTGAAAAAGTGGGCATTCTCGGATTCTCCGCAGGCGGAAACCTTTGCTGCAATGCGGCATTGCACTGTGATGCGGGCGACCCCGATTCCGCCGATCCGATTGAACGCTTTTCCAGCCGACCGGATGCGTTTGTGCCCTGCTACCCCGTGGTCAGCTTGTGCCAGTATACGCATATCGGTTCACGCAAGGCGCTTCTGAGCACCGAAAGCGATAATATGAAGCTGGTGCGGTATTTTTCGGCGGAACAGAACGTCACGAAGGACACGCCGCCTGCGTTTATCTGGCACACCTCCGATGATGATTGCGTGCCCGTTGAAAACAGCCTGATGCTGGGCGCCGCACTGGCGAAAAACGGCGTTCCCTTTGAATTGCATATTTTCCCGCACGGACCGCACGGTCTCGGCCTTGCGGAGGAAACATCCGATGTAAAGAAGTGGTCGGAACTCTGCCGAAATTGGCTGCTCAATCTGGGATTCGGAAAATAACAGAATAGCGAAAAGGTGTTCGGGGAATCAACCCTCGAACACCTTTCTTTTATGAACGAATCCGCACGCCGAAGAGCGATAATATTTCGGGCGCCTGTGAAAACGAAACGGTCATGCCGCGCAGTGCATCCGCAGGAGCGGAAAGATCGGCGATTTCCGAATCACACAGGTCGATGCCCGCAAGACTGCATTCACGAATTTGCACGCCGTGCATTTTGCAGTGGGAGATGCTCCACGATTTCGTCTTGAATCCGAAAAACGTGCCTTCGCTCAGATCGCACCCCGAATATTCGCATCGCTCCGCTTTTGAATCGGTGAATGCGGCGTAATTCAGCACGCAGTCGGAAAAAAGAACGTCTCGCAAAAGCATTTGGTCGAAGCTGCAGCCGATCATTCGGCAATCGGTGAATGTACAGCGAATCATCGTGCCGTCTCGAAACGGGATGCCCGAAATATCGCAATGAATGAATTCGCAATCCGAAAAGTGAATTTTTTGAATGTCGAGAGCGGAAAAAAGCACGTTTCTGAAAACGCATCCGCTGAATTCAAGCTCCGATTCGGAAAAATTCGAGCATTCATCGTGGCCGAATTCGAAATGCTCAACGGCATCTTCTTCAAACAGCGCATTTTGAATCGCCTCGGACAACGGCTGTTCCCGAAAGACCGAAGGCAGATTGGGTGTTAAACGTTTCATGTCATCCCTCCGTTTGACAGAATTATAACATATGATGCAGCGAAATACGGAACATCCATTAAAATTAACCTGCGTCATGTATAATAACATAGAACAACTATACTGGAGGGCAATATGGCAAAAACCTATTCTGCCGTGGATATACAGATCCTTGAGGGCCTGGATGCGGTTCGTATGCGTCCGGGCATGTACATAGGTTCTACAGGCAGCCGTGGACTGCATCACATGATTTGGGAAATCGTCGATAATGCGATTGATGAAGCGGCCAACGGCTATGCAACCGAAATCACGGTAACGCTTAAGAAGGACGGCTCGTGTGAAGTGACCGACAACGGCCGAGGCATTCCCACGGACATTCATCCGCAGCTGGGTGTTTCCGCAGTTGAAGTGGTGTATACGCAGCTGCACGCGGGCGGCAAGTTTAACGATAAAACTTATGCCTACTCCGGCGGATTGCACGGCGTCGGCGCATCGGTGGTGAATGCGCTTTCCGAATGGCTGGTGGTGGATGTATATCAGAATTATACGCATTATCAGCAGCGCTTTGAATCCATTACGGACCCGAAAACGGGAAAAATCATTTCCGGACATCCGATGGCGCCGCTGTCGAAAATCGGCAATACCCGCAAACGCGGAACGCAGGTCTGCTTCAAGCCGGATGCGCGCGTGTTTGACGAAACGCATTTTCAGTCCGATATCGTGCGCCGCCGCATTCGCGAGCTCGCCTATCTGAATAAGGGCGTGAAATTCACATTCACCGATGAACGGGCGAAGGATGCGGATAAGCGCGTGTTTGAATACTGCTACGAAGGCGGACTGGCCGATTTCGTTCAGTATCTGAATACGGACAAGGAAGCCATTACCGAACCGATTATCTTTGAAGCAACGCGCGACGGACTGCTGGTTCGCGTGGCGATTCAATATACCGATTCCTACACGGAGAACATTTATTCATTCGTCAACAATGTGCCCACGCCCGAAGGCGGCACCCACGAAATCGGATTCAAATCGGCTGTTACGAAGGCTTTCAACGATTATGCCCGCAGAATCGGCGCAATCAAGGAAAAGGAAGCCAATCTCAGCGGCGATGATTTCCGCGAAGGCATGACGGCGGTTGTTTATGCGGGCGTGAAGAATCCGCAGTTTGAAGGACAGACGAAGGGTCGTTTGGGCAATACGGAAGTGAAACCCGTATTTGAAGCGGTCTGTTTGGAAAAACTGTCGCTGTATCTGGACGATTTGAAGCATCAGAATTACGCACAGAAGATTGTCGAAAAGGCAATCAAGTCCGCAAAGGCCCGTGAAGCGGCTCGAAAGGCTCGTGACATTGTTCGCAAAACGAATGCTTTGGAAGCCGCACCGCTGGTGGGCAAGCTGTCGAGCTGCACGGGAAAGAAGGCCGAGCTCAACGAACTGTTTATCGTGGAGGGCGATTCCGCAGGCGGCAGTGCGAAGCAGGGGAGAGACCGCCATTTTCAGGCGATTCTGCCGCTGCGGGGAAAACCGCTGAATGTTGAAAAGAAGCGTTTGGAACAGGTGCTGGCGAACGAGGAATTCCGTTCGCTGATTACCGCACTCGGAACGGGTATCGGCGAGGACTTCGACATCACGAAGCTCAAATACAACCGAGTGATTATTCTCTCGGATGCCGATCAGGACGGTGCGCATATCCGCGCAATACTGCTGACGTTCTTCTTCCGCTATATGCGTGATCTCGTGACGCAGGGGCACATCTATATCGGAATGCCGCCGCTTTATAAGGTTGCGAAGGGCAGTAAGACGATTTATTGCTACGACGACAATGCGCTTCCCGCCGCAATCAAATCCGTCGGGCGTGGTTATACGCTGCAAAGATACAAGGGCTTGGGCGAAATGAATCCCGAACAGCTTTGGGAAACCACCATGAATCCCGAAGGACGGAAGCTGATGCAGGTTACGCTCGAAGATTTGACCGAGGCGGATCGCCGTGTGACCGTTTTGATGGGCGATAAGGTGGAACCGCGCAAGGCGTATATCAGCGCCTATGCGAATTTCAACAAAAAAGACGATTTCAAGCCGGTGAATGAGGCGAATGCATAGAAAGGAGGAGCGATATGCCGAAAAAGAAAGACGATAATCATTCCGTACGGCCCGAAGTGGTGATTCAGAAAACCATGGAAGATGTGATGCATGATTCCATGATTCCCTATTCCGAACACGTTATTCTGGAGCGTGCGCTTCCACGCGTCGAAGACGGACTGAAACCCGTGCAGCGCAGAATCCTCTTCACTATGCAGGAACTGGGCAATACGCCGGATAAACCGCATCGAAAATGCGCTCGTATCGTGGGTGATTGCCTGGGTAAATATCACCCGCACGGCGATTCCTCCGTTTACGATGCACTGGCACGCATGGCGCAGCCGTTTGTGATGCGCGTTGCGCTGGTGGACGGCCACGGAAACTTCGGTTCGATTGACGGCGACAGCCCTGCGGCGATGCGTTATACGGAAGCACGCATGACGGAACAGGCGCTGATTCTTCTGAAGGATATCGAAAAAGACACCGTTGATTTTCATCTGAATTTCGATGACAGCCTGAAAGAACCCGATGTGCTTCCCGGACGTTTCCCGAATCTGATTGTGAACGGCGCAAGCGGCATTGCCGTGGGTCTGGCAACCAATATTCCCCCGCACAATCTGGGCGAGGCGATTGATGCCACGATTGCGTTGATTGACAATCCCGCCATCACAACGCGTGAATTGATGAAGGTATTGCCCGCACCGGATTTTCCCACGGGCGGCATTCTGGCGGCGGACGGCGAATTGCTCAGCGCATACGAAACCGGACGAGGCAAAATACAGCTGCGCGCGAAGGTGCACATCGAAGAAGAAAAATCCGGGAAAAAGCTGATTGTGGTTGACGAAGTGCCGTATCAGGTCAACAAAGCGGCGATGCTCGAGAAGATTCTGCATCTGAGCGAGGAAAAGAAAGCACTGTTTTCGGGAATCAACGATATCCGCGATGAATCCGACAGAATGGGTATGCGCGCGGTAATCGAAGTAAAGCGGGATGCCGATGCAAATAAAATCCTGAATGCGCTGTACAAGTATTCGGATTTGCAGGTCACGTTCGGCGTGAATATGGTGGCCATCGCAGGCGGAAAGCCCTTGCAGATGGGAATCAAGCAGATGCTCAATTATTATGTCGAGCATCAGAAAAACGTTGTGACCCGCAGAACCAAATACGATCTTGCGCAGGCGGAAGCACGGGCGCATATTCTCGAAGGCCTGATTATCGCCGTTGATAATCTCGATGAGGTCATCAAGCTGATTCGCTCCAGCAAAACGCCGAAGGAAGCGAAGGAAAAGCTGATTGCCCGCTTCGCACTCAGCGAAATTCAGGCGCAGGCGATTCTCGATATGCGTTTGCAGCGCTTGACCAATTTGGAAGTGCTTGCGCTGAAAAAGGAATACGAGGAGCTTGAAAAGCGCATCGCAACGTTAAAGGGCATTCTCGCAAGCGAGAAAAAGCTGATGAATGTGATTAAAAAGGAACTTACCGAGGTGCGAACGGCGTATGCGGATGCCAGACGCACGCAGATTGTCGATTCCTTTGAACAGATTGTGATTGAAGAGGAAAAGCCGATTGCGGATGATGCGGTTGTGGTATTGACCCGAGGCGGATTCGTGAAGCGCATGCCGCCGAAGGCGTGGACACGCCCGAATATCACCGATGAAAAGACCGAAGCCGTGCGCTTCACGGTGAACGTCAAGACAGACGAAAAGGTGCTGTTCTTCACGGATTCGGGAAATTGCTATCCGATTGCCGTTTCGTCGATTCCCGAATGCCGTGCACGCGACCGTGGTTTGGCCACGGGCGGTCTGCTTGCGGGACTGGAACACGAAGAGCACGTTGTGGCGATGATTGAAGCGGGCGACTGGTCGGGCGAACTGTTCTTTGCGACTGCTTCCGGCCTTGTGAAGCGCACGCTTCGCAGTGAATTGAATGTCCGAAAGGCAAAATTCGCCGCAATCAATCTGAAAAAGGGCGACCGTTTGCTCACGGTGATGCAGGTGGGTGATTTTGACAGCGCATTGCTGATTACCGGCGGAGGCATGGCGATTCACTTTGCGCTCGAAGAGGTTTCGCTGATCGGCAGAACGGCGGCGGGCGTAAAGGGTATGACGATTGCGGCAGATGATTCTCTGGCGTATGCGTTCCTGCATAAATCGGAAGGCGAAGTCATATTCGCATCGAATCTCGGGTATCTGAAGCGCTGTTTGCTGATTGATTTCGATCGCCAGGCGCGCGGCGGCAAGGGCGTGAAGTGCTTTACGTTCCTGAAAACGGGGCTGAACGGAAAGAAAATTGCGGGCGCACTGATGGTGACCGACCCGTATGATTTCAGAATCGTTCAGAAGAGCGGTGCGTTCACCTGCGTGAATACAGAGGATGTCGGCATTGAAACCAAGGCGGGAAAGGGAAGCCCGTATATCGTGGTTGTGATGGATGATGAAATCGTCGAGCTGCAAAAGTAGCGCGATGGAATAATCTATCTGAAAACGAAGGGAGAAAGAAAAATGTCCGTTTTTGACAAGATGAGCCTGGAACAGCTGGTTTGCAAAGAGGGTCATGATTGCGGCTGCGGAAAACATCATGCCTGTTATTTGCAGTATCTGAAAATCGGGCGCGGTGTGATTACCTGTGTGCCTGAAATGATCGAAACAATGCAGAAGAAAAAGCCTTTTGTATTGTGCGACAACAACACCTATGAGGTTGCCGGAAAACGGGTTTGCGAAATCCTGGATGCGGCGAAGATTGCCTATTCGATTTATATCATTCCCGGAAAGCGCATTGCGCCCTCGGAGTGGGAATGCGGCAGCGCATTGATGCACTACGATCCGAGCTGCGATATGATACTGGGCATCGGCTCCGGCGTGGTTAATGATACCTGCAAGGTGCTGGCACACGCAATCGGCGTTCCCAGCGCAATTGTGGGAACGGCTCCCTCGATGGACGGCTATGCATCCAATTCGTCTTCAATGGAAATGAATCATGTGAAAGTTTCTCTGTACAATCATGCGCCGGTCGGCATTCTGCTGGATTCCGAGATTCTCGCTCAAGCGCCGATGCGTATGCTTTGGGCAGGTCTGGGCGATATGGTTGCGAAGTACATCGCCATTTGCGAATGGCGCATTTCCAATATCGTAACGGGCGAATACTATTGCGAAGAGGTTGCCCAGCTGATGCGCACGGCGCTGAAGAAGGTTGTGGATGCCTCGGACGGCATTACGAAGCGTGAACCCGACGCCATTCAATCCATCGCCGAAGGTCTGGTTATCGCAGGTATCGGCATGGCTTATGCGGAGATTTCCCGCCCCGCTTCCGGTTTGGAACATTATTTCTCGCATATGTGGGAAATGATGGCGCTCGAACGCAACAAGCCCTACGATTTGCACGGCATTCAGGTGGGCATCGGCACGGTGCTTACGATGAAGCTGTATAAGTACATTCGCGAAATCAAGCCCGATCGTGCATTGGCGGAAGCGCACATGAATGCCTTCGACCGTGCGGCATGGGAACAGCAGATTCATCGCATTTTCGGAAAAACGGCGAATGAAATCATCGCTATCGAGGACAAGACCCATAAGAATGACAAGCAGCGCCATGCGAAGCGTCTGGACAACATTCTGAATCACTGGGACGAAATTCTGCAGATTATCGACACGGAACTGCCGGATTACGATAAGCTCTATCAGCTGATGTCCGCAACGGGCATGCCCATGAAGCCCAGCGAGATTGATGTTCCGATGCAGGATGTTATCGATGCATTCGTCGGAAGCCGTGATATTCGCGATAAGTATCTTTCCAGCTCCATGCTGTGGGATTTGGGTCTGACGGATGAATACGTCAAGATTCTCAAAAACGTCGCTGAGGCATAAGCGAAACACGCCAAAGCGATGCAGTGCCGAAGTGAGTTTCCCAAGGATTCACGAATTCAGTGTGGCATCTTAAAAGCCCTGCAAGTGCTCTTTAACGGCTTGCAGGGCAATGT
>CAVHAH010000005.1:0-6851 GCA_963633785.1 bacterium | reverse complement strand
TCCAGCTCCATGCTGTGGGATTTGGGTCTGACGGATGAATACGTCAAGATTCTCGAAGAGGTTGCGGAAAAGTAATCGGAATGAATTTTCGGCGAAGCTGTACAAATGAGAAAATTCGTGCTATAATGCAAACAGGCGAACACGTTTCGCCTGTTTTGTATGTTTCAAATTCGGAGGAAAACGATGAGGAATCGCTTTATTCGCTATATTACCGCGCTGATTGCCGTATTTTATATACTCTGCATACCGCTTTATGCGTTCGCATCGCCCGAGGATTATGATAAGAATTATCCTGCGAGCCTGCGGGCGGATCAGCTCTATGGCGAAGCGGCGATTGTAATGGATGCGGAAACGGGCGAAATTCTCTTTGAGAAGAACGCCAATGTGCGCATGTATCCCGCAAGTACAACCAAGATTATGACGCTGTTGCTGGGCATTGAAAGCGGCATTTCGCTGGATACGGTTGTTACGATTCCTTCGGAAGCGGGAGACATCACGGCGGACAGCTCCGTGGTTCCGGTGTATCCGGGCGAAACGATGACGTATGGCGATTTGCTGTACGGAACGATGCTGAAATCGGGCAACGACGGCGCGAATGCGATTGCCGTGTTTGTTTCGGGATCAATCGATGCGTTCGTTTCGAAGATGAATGAGCGTGCAAAGGAAATCGGCTGTACGGGAACGAATTTCGTGAATGCGCACGGATTGCATGACGAATACCATTATTCCACGGCGCATGATCTTGCGTTAATCACGCAGGAGGCCATGAAGAATCCGACATTCCGTGAAATTGCGGCGACACAGTCGTACACGATGAACATTTCCACCCGCGGCGAAGTGACCGTCAGCAGCACGAATAATATGCTCAATCCGAATTCGGATTACTATTATGAAGCCTGTATCGGCGTGAAAACGGGTTCGCATTCCTATGCGGGCAAGTGCTTTGTGGGTGCGGCCGAAAAAGAAGGCGTTACGCTGATTACCGTAACGCTGAAATGCGGCGATGATCCGCAGAAATTTGTGGACACCACGCGCTTGTTTGATTTCGGCTTTACCTGCTATATGCCGTATACATTGGAACAGATGTTTGAGCTTACGAATTCAAGCCTGGCCAATGTTCAGATTGCGAATGCGAGCGAGGACGATCCGTACGGCGGCTATCTTGAACTGGACATCGCCCAAATCAGCGATTCAAGCTATGTGCGAATGGTTCAATCGGGAAACGACGATTCGCTCGAAAACGCCAAACAGGATTTTATAACCCGCTCCACGATTGCGCTGGAGGACGATTTAACGGCGCCGATTTCCGTGGGACAGATTATCGGTACATTCACCTATACAACCTCTTCGGGACAGACAATCACGGCTTCGGTAACTGCGGGGCGGGATGTCGAAGCACGCCCGGAGCGAATCACATTGTATGATGTGTTTCCGTTTTTGAGAATCTTCGAAAACACGATTGTGAAAATACTGGTTATCGTGCTTCTGTTGCTTGTGGTTGCGATTATTCTGTACGAAATCAGCCGCAGACGCCGACTGGCACGCCGCCGCAGACAGCTTTACGAGCGCCGCCGCAGAGAATATATGCGCCGTCAGGCGGCAATGAAGCGCGGCAATCAAAGACCGTCTTCGGGAAATCGCCCGCAAAGCAGAAAATGATGCGTAGGAGGAATTTATGGCACGCCTTTGGACGAGGATGATCAAGCATCATCGAATCATTCGCCAAACAACCGTTGATTGTGTTTGGGGCGATGAAGAACGCACATTGGTAGAGGTATGCCGAGAATTCGATATTCCGTGTCCGATGTGGCTGGAAAAGCATCGCCGTGAATACAATGATTTTCGAAGAACCGCTTTTCTGCCGGAACATTTCATCGAAGAAGTCGCTTTCGATAAACTGGAAATCGAATATTTGGATGATACGGGCGAAAAGCGTCGCAGCCGTGACCCTCGCAATCAGTTTGACGGCTTCTGAGGTGGAATATGGCAAAGTCAAAAACGATATTTGTCTGCAATCAATGCGGCTATGAAACGCCGCGGTGGCTCGGTCGCTGTCCGGATTGCGGAAACTGGAATACGCTGGAAGAACAGGCGCCCGAGGTTCAAATCAAGCAGCCCGAAAAGAAACTGCGCAGAGCGCCCGGTTCCGATGCCGAAGCCATGCGCATCGATTTGATTCCGGAAGACAATATGAGCCGAAGAAGCTGCGGAATCTCCGAACTGGATCGCGTGCTCGGCGGCGGTTTGGTTGCGGGATCGCTGGTTCTGGTCGGCGGTGATCCGGGAATCGGAAAATCCACGCTTTTAACGCAGGTGTGCGCCAATCTCGCTTCCGCCGGTGAAACGGTTTTGTATGTTTCGGGCGAAGAATCCGCACGCCAGATAAAAATGCGCGCCAATCGCCTGGGTACATCCGGAACGGGCTTTTATGTGTTGTCCGAGAACGATGTGAACGGCGTAGCCAAGCGCATGGAACAACTTTCTCCGTCCGTAATGGTAATCGACTCCATTCAGACGATGTACCTGCCCGAGATTGCCTCTGCACCGGGAAGCGTATCTCAGGTGCGTGAATGCGCATCGCTTTTGATGCGATTGGCCAAAAACAGCAACTGCAGCGTGTTTCTGGTGGGCCATGTAACGAAGGAGGGCGCCATTGCAGGCCCGAGAATCCTTGAACACATGGTGGATGCGGTGCTGTATTTTGAAGGCGATCGGCAGCACCAATACCGTTTGCTGCGTGCCGTAAAAAATCGCTTCGGTTCCGTGAATGAACTCGGCATGTTCGAAATGGCGCCGCAGGGAATGGTGGAAGTGCCCAATGCCAGCGAAGCACTGCTTTCCGAACGTGCGCACGATGCCAGCGGCTGTGTGGTGATGGCGGCCATGGAAGGTTCACGCCCGTTCTTGACGGATGTTCAGGCACTGGTGGCGACCACCGTATTCGGCAATCCCCGCAGAATGGCCAGCGGCATGGATCAGGGCAGGCTTGCACTGCTGTTGGCGGTTATGGAAAAGCGCGCGGGATTCAGGCTGTACGATAAGGATGTGTATATCAATATCGCAGGCGGCATGTCAATCACCGAGCCTGCGGCCGATCTTGCGCTGTGTGCGGCGGTTGCTTCCTCGTTTAAGAATCGCCCCATTGATTCCGATTGCTCGGTAATCGGTGAAATCGGACTGGCGGGCGAGATTCGTGCGATTCCCCAAGCGGATCGGCGCATCGCGGAATGCGTAAGAATGGGCTTTCAGAGAATCATACTGCCCAAAGCCAACCTGCGCTCCCTGCGAGGCGATTATAAAGCCACGCTCGTGGGCGTTGAAACCGTTGCCGAGGCGATTGCCGCACTCGGTCTCAGCATGTAAAACAACGCCGCACAGTTCGACGGAACTATCGAACTGTGCGGCGCTTCTTTAATAATTCACATTGTGAATTTCAAAATAGCTCTGCGGATGATTGCACGTCGGGCAAATTTCAGGCGCATTGTTACCGACTGTGATATGCCCGCAGTTGCGGCATTCCCAAATCTGAAGGGTGCTTCGCGCAAAAACCGCCGCCGTTTCCACATTGTGCAGTAAAGCACGGAAACGTTCTTCGTGGTGCTTTTCCACGGCGGCTACCAGGCGAAACCGTTTCGCCAGATCCGAGAATCCTTCTTCATCGGCAACTTTGGCGAAGTTTTCATACATATCCGTCCATTCATAGTGTTCTCCTTCTGCGGCGGATTCGAGATTCTGTGCGGTGTCGCCGATTTCCCGAAGCTCCTTGAACCAGAGCTTTGCATGTTCCTTTTCGTTCTCTGCGGTTTTCAAAAACAATTCGGCAATCTGTTCAAACCCCTGTTTCTTCGCTTCGGATGCGAAATAGGTGTACTTGTTGCGCGCCTGGGATTCACCTGCGAAGGCGGCCCATAGATTCTTCTCGGTCTGTGTTCCCGAATACTTCGTTGCGGTTTTCATGGTTGATTCCTTCCTTTCCGTAAAATGTTCTTATATGCGCAGTAACGAGAGGCTGGTTTGCACAATCCTGGTGCTGAATAGAATCGTCTCTTCCTTGCTGAATTTATCATAGCCGTCCACAATAACGTGCATCAGTCCGTTTGCCAAATGCATATACATCATCTCTAATTCCGTTTTACTCGCCCAGGGCAAAATACGGTTCCAATAGCCGATGGCATCGCGCTTGGCCAGTTCAATCATTTTTGCAATGATGGGCGAACCCGCGTTTCCGAACACGAATCTGCGGAAATATTCCATATGCCGCTTGATTACATCGTAAAGCGCTTCGATTATGGCGGTGGTATCGAATATTTCTGCGCTTTGAAGCGCCTGCATAAATGCACCGATCAATTCGTTTTCGAGGCTCTCCTCTAAATCGGAGAGATCGTGAAAGTGCGCATAAAAGGTCGAGCGATTGATGTTTGCCGCCCTGCAAATTTCCTTTACCGTGATTTTGTCGGCAGAACGGTCTTTCATAAGCGTTAAATAGGAATGTTTGATAACATCCTGCGTATAACGCTTTCTGATATCGGGTTTTCGCCCATCGGTTGAATACATAATCCTATCCTCCTGAGATTCCGATAATTTTTCGCAAAATCGGCGACATGGTTGCGGGATATGTCGATTCGCAATCGATGAATTCTCAAAAGCCGATTGAATGCGCCTCCCGATTCCGATATACTGAATATGAAGGAAGGTGAGAAGCGTGTACAATCGATTCCTGATTACCGGAGCCACCGGATTTCTCGGGCGAACCGTTGTTGAAATGCTCGTGCGGCGGGGAGCGGATGTTCGTGCGCTCGTTCTGCCCGACGACCCTTGCGAAAATATGCTGCCCGACGGCGTGCAAAGAAGCGTCGGCAATATCTGCGATGAAGATTCATTGAACGATTTTTTCGAAAATGTCGAGCCGAACACCTGCCTGATTCATTGCGCCGGAATCGTTTCCATTGCTTCCGATGTGAATCGCATATTGTTTGACGTCAACATTCAGGGAACAGAGAATATCGTTCGGCAATGCCTGAAACATAAGGTTGCGAGAATGATATATGTCAGCTCTGTGCACGCGTTTCCCGATAAACCCATGGGAAAGGTGATTGATGAACGGGATGATATTGTTCCCGCCCGTGTCAGCGGCGACTATGCGAAAAGCAAAGCGGCGGCCACCAATATCGCAGAGAACGCAATACGCAACGGTTTGAATGTCGGAATCGTGTTCCCGTCCGGAATTATCGGGCCGGGAGATGTTGCCGTGAGCGGCATTGCACTGATGCTGAAACAATATCTGAAAGGCCGACTTCCGCTGGCGGTTGCGGGAGGGTATGACTTTGTCGATGTGCGTGATGTGGCGCAGGGCATTATTCACTGCGCCGAATATGGCGAAATGGGGGAAAGGTATATCCTGTCGGGGCATTACAGCACCATCCGAAATATGCTCGGAATCAGCGGAAAAATCGTGAATTCAAAACGCAGAGCGGTGTATCTTCCCGTAAAAGCCGCACGCCTTTTCGCACGAATCTATGAAAGCTATTGCATTCGCAGGAAAAAGCCTTTGTTCTTTACGCCCTATGCGGTGGACGTGCTTGCATCCAACGGACTTTTCAGCCATTTTGCCGCCACCAACCGCTTCGGATATCAACCGAGACCGCTTGAAGAAACGCTGCGGGATATGATCCCTCGGCTTGAAGGATAATTACAGCATCTGCAAAGCGGCTCTCAGAGAAGCGGGCGTAGCGGAGGTATACAAAAATGTATCAATGCGCCGATCTAAACGGAGCTGCACCACATGGTGTGCAATATCGGCGTCGCTGTTTTCATCACATATCATTACGAATTTGCAGTCTGAAACGCTTTTGCGCACAGAATCAATCAGCTTCAAGCGGCTTTCGAGCGTATAGGAGCGCCTTCGATTGACCTCCATCACAAGAATATTCGCATGCAAAAGAATGCAAAGGGAAGAGACATCCGCATCGCTGCCGGACAGCACTTGTTCTACGCGAAATGTGCCCGCATTGCGCAGTGCCGTTGCAACGGCCTCCGCAAGCAGTGTATTTTGTATACTGAGAACAACAATGCTCACAACAATCACCTCCCTTGATTCCTTTTCACTTTCAGAATAGCAAAAAAAGAAACGAATCACATCAGCCATTTGGCTATTTTTTGCATGAGTGAAAGGTTTGTACTTCCCTGCGATATGTGCTATAATGAAAGGCGGAGGGAATGCATATGACAATTCGCAATGCCGTAAAAACAGATTTGGAGGCAATCTCAGCCGTAGAAGCGGCGTGCTTTCCTGTTCGGGAAGCCGCGACTCGTGAAGAATTTGCACAGAGAATTGCGCACTACGGGAATCACTTTTACCTGATGTTTGATTCCGAAACCCTGATTGCCTTTGTGGACGGCTTCGTGACCGATGAAGCCGATTTGACCGATGAGATGTATGAAAACGCCTCCATGCACAATGAAAACGGCGCATGGCAGATGGTGTTCGGTGTGAATACACTGCCGAAGTTTCGCCGCTGCGGTTATGCAGGTGCGCTGATGAAATGTCTGATAAACGATGCGCGCGAACAGGGGCGAAAGGGCGTTGTGCTGACCTGCAAGGAGAATCTGATTCCCTTCTATGCACGTTTCGGCTTTTGCGATGAAGGAGTTTCCGAAAAATCCACGCATGGCGATGTAATCTGGCATCAGATGCGCCTGACTTTTTGACAGGGAAGTATTCCGCAATGATTGATTTGTTAAATGTCACGGATTCCCTTGTAATTTGCGAAAGACGTGGTATAATGGATACATAAATTTTCCGGTGATTATAGCCTGAGGGATCCACCTGTTCCCATACCGAACACAGAAGT
>CAVHAH010000004.1:0-27721 GCA_963633785.1 bacterium | reverse complement strand
AGTTATGGCAATCGTGTTGCACTGTATGCGTAAGTCCGGATTCATCGGGCTGCACTTTTTTCTTTCGGGCAAAAGCGCACGAATGCCCAAAAATGAGACAGAATCTGCGCTTTGTCCGTTGATTGCGCTTCGGCGGCGTGATATGATTCATACACTCCGGCAGAGGGCCGAGCGCCCGGGAAAGGATAACGAATATGAATACAAAGGATGCGGTGAGCAGGGAAATTCGGCGCATTGCGCTGGGGTCGCTGGTGCTGACGGCGCTGATGCTGATTGTGTTTGTGCTGCTCGGCCGAACGGAGGCTGCGGTCTGGTTCGGTGCGCTGTACGGCTATGTGCTCGCCAACGGAAATTTCATGATGCTGGCGCATACGGTTCGCAAGATTACGGACAATGCGGAAAATGCGGACGAGGATACCACCAAAATGGCCAAAATGCGCATGCAGAAGAGCTATTCCACGAGAATGCTCGTCGGCGTGATTCTGCTGATTGCGGCGCTGGCGGTATTCAAGCTCAACTGGGTGGCCTGCTGTCTGCCGCTGATTTTCCCGCGCATCATCATTTTGTTCAAAAGTGCGTTCGATCGCATGAAGAGGGTCAAAGGAAGTGATATCAAATGAGTGATTTGCAGGTCACGGGCGCCAAGGTGCTGTTCAAAATACCGATTTTGGGCGGCATTCCCATTACGGAAACGGTTGTGAATACGTGGATTGTAATGGCGGCGCTGGTGCTGGTTTGCATTATCCTCACGAGGGGTTTGAAGGTTCGGCCGACGTCGAAACGGCAGCTGATTGCCGAAACGCTTGTGGGCATGGCCAACAAATTGGTCAAGGGCAATATGGGCGAGAAATTCATGCGGTATGTGCCGTTTATCGCCGCGCTGTTTTCGCTGTCCATGTTTTCGAGCTTAATCAGCTTGCTGGGCATGTATTCGCCCACGGGCGATTTGTCCACGTGCCTTGCGTGGTCGATTCTGGTTTTCGTGGTGATTACCTACTATAAAATCAAAACCCAGCATATCGGCGGATATCTGAGGAGCTTCACCGAACCGGTGTTCGTGATGACGCCGCTGAATATCATCAGCGAGGTGGCAACGCCTGTTTCCATGGCATTCAGACATTTCGGCAACATCGCATCGGGCGCTGTGGTTACCCTGCTGGTATACAGCGGTTTGGCGGCGGTTTCAACGGCGATACTCGGGCTGATTCCCGGTTCTGTCGGCGATGTGCTCAGCCAGATTCCCATTTTCCAGGTAGGTCTGCCGGCGGTACTGTCGATTTACTTCGACGTATTCACCAGCGTGTTACAGGCATTCATTTTCTGCATGCTGACCATGATGTATATCCGTCTGGCTTGCGAGGAATGAGAATAAATCGGTATAACATACAGGAGGAAATAGAAATGAACGGAATTACGGATCACGGATTTATCATGGGTTGTTCTGCCATCGGTGCGGGTCTTGCGATGATCGCAGGTATCGGACCGGGTATCGGCGAAGGCAATGCCGTTGCGAAGGCGTTGGAGGCCATCGGCCGTCAGCCCGAATGCAAGAGCGATGTTACGTCCACCATGCTGCTGGGCTGCGCCATTGCGGAGACCACCGGTATTTACGGCTTGATTGTGGCGTTGATTTTGATGTTCGTTCAGCCGTTCGCATAATCGCGAGGGCAGGAGGAATGAATCGTGGAAGTTCAGCAATTTGTATCTATCACGCCGTGGACAATGATTTTTCAGCTCTGCAATCTGCTGATACTGACATTGCTGCTCAAGAAATTCCTGTTCAAGCCGGTTCAGAACATACTCAATCAGCGCAAGCAGGAAATCGATGAAAGCTATGTCAAGGCGGAGGAAGACCGCACTTCGGCGCAAAAGATGAAAGAGGAATACACGCAGCACCTGGCTTCGGCCCGCAGTGAAGCGGACACATTGGTGCGCAGTGCAGTGGAAGAAGCCAATCGCCGCGGCAATGAGATTGTCGAGGACGCACGGCAGAGTGCGGCCGATATCAAGCGCAAGACCGAAGACGAGATTGCGCAGGAACGCCTGAAGGCTTACGACTCCCTGAAGAAGGACATCTCCGACATTGCCGTTGAGATTGCCGAAAAGGTGGTCGGGCGTGAAATCAATGCAGAGGATCAGTCGAACCTCGTGGATGCGTTCATTCGGAATGCGGGGGATGAACAATGACCCGTTTCGCTGCGGAATACGGCACGGCGCTGTTTGAATTGGCCGAGGATGAACACATTACCGAGCCGATTGCCGAACAGCTGCGTGAAATCACGGCGCTTCTCGAGCGGGAAAAGGATTACATTCGCCTTTTGGATGCGCAAAGCATTGAGGTTCGGGAGCGCAAGGGACTGGTGGACGAAGCCTTCGGCGCAAGCGTTCACCCCTACCTGTTGAATTTCATGAAGCTGCTCATCGATCGGGGCGCAATCGCCTATCTGCCCGAATGCGCAAAGGTCTATCGGGAGAAATTCAACAGCCTGATGGGCATTGCCGAGGCCGAGGTCACGAGCGCAACGGCGCTTTCGCCCGAACAGATTGAAGCGATTCGCGAAAAGCTGTGCAAAATATCGGGCAAGAAGGTCGAGATGCGGATTCATGTGGATCCCGAGCTTATCGGCGGTTTGAGCGTGGAGCTGATGGGCAAGCGATATGACAACAGCGTTCGCACGCAGCTTAAGAAGCTGCGCAGCAGTCTCGATTGAATAAGAATAAAGGCGGTTTCAAACCATGCAGTTAAAACCTGAAGAGATATCGAAGATCATCAAGCAACAGATTCGGCAGTATGATCAAAAAATTGCGCAGGACGATGTCGGCACCGTGATTCTGGTCGGCGACGGCATTGCCCGTGTTTCCGGACTGGACAAGTGCATGGCCAACGAGCTGGTGCGCTTCTCCACCGGTGTATACGGTATGGCGCTCAACCTGGAAGAAAACTCCGTGGCGGTTGTTATGCTGGGCGATGCGGAGGGCGTAAAGGAAGGCAGCTCCGTGGTTCGCACGGGTCAGGTGGTTTCCGTGCCCGTGGGCGAAGCGCTGATCGGACGCGTCGTGGATGCGCTGGGCGCACCGATTGACGGCAAAGGCCCGATTGACACTAAGGAGACCCGTCGCATCGAAGCACCCGCACCGGGCATTATCGAGCGCAAGAGCGTTTCCGTTCCGCTGCAAACGGGCATCAAGGCGATTGACAGCATGATTCCCATCGGCAGAGGTCAGCGTGAATTGATTATCGGCGACCGTCAGACCGGCAAAACGACCATCGCCACAGATACCATCATCAATCAGCGCGGTCAGAATGTGATTTGCATTTACGTGGCAATCGGCCAGAAGCGTTCCACAGTGGCGCAGGTGGTTGAACAGCTGCGCAGTGCGGGCGCAATGGATTATTCCATCGTGGTTTCCGCCACGGCTTCGGAGGATGCGCCGCTTCAGTATATCGCTCCGTATGCGGGCTGCGCAATGGGCGAATACTTCATGCATCAGGGACGCGATGTTCTGATTGTATACGACGATTTGTCCAAGCACGCGGTGGCGTATCGTGCACTTTCGCTGCTGATTCGCCGTCCGCCGGGACGTGAAGCCTATCCGGGCGATGTTTTCTATCTGCACTCCCGTTTGCTGGAGCGCGCGGCACGCATTGCCCCCGAATACGGCGGAGGTTCGCTCACGGCGCTGCCGATTATCGAAACGCAGGCGGGCGATGTATCCGCATACATCCCCACCAACGTGATTTCCATTACCGACGGACAGATTTTCCTGGAGAGCGAATTGTTCCATGCGGGCATCATGCCTGCGGTCAACCCGGGCATTTCCGTTTCCCGTGTAGGCGGCAATGCGCAAATTAAGGCCATGAAGAAGGTTAGCGGCACGCTGAAACTGCTGTATAGCCAGTATCGTGAATTGCAGTCGTTTGCGCAGTTCGGTTCGGATTTGGATGCGGACACGAGAGCACGTTTGGATCAGGGCGAGCGCATTGTGGGCGTTCTCAAGCAGAACCACAACTCCCCCGTTCCCGTGGAAAAGCAGGTGTGCATTCTCTACGCCGTTACGCACGACTATCTGAAGGAAGTGGCCGTGGAGGACATCGGCGAATATGAATCCGGATTGTATCATCGCATGGATGCCCAGCATGCCGACCTTTTGAAAACCATCGTGGCAACGGGTCGTTTGGAGGGTGAAACCGAAGAGCAGCTGCGTCGTGCGCTTGAAAACTACACTGCCGATTTCATTCGCTCCAAGGGAACAGCGGAGGCATAAGCCATGGCCGGAACATCTATGAAGGATATTCGCCTGCGCATCCGCAGCGTGCAGAGCACCATGCAGATAACCAAGGCGATGCAGCTGGTGGCGTCCTCCAAACTGCGCAGAACGCGCGAACAAATGGAGAACAGCCGACCGTATCTTGAAATTGCGCAGGGAATCGTTTCGGATATCGCCAATCACAACACCGGCTGCAGAAGCGATTATCTGAACGGACGGGCAATCAAAACGAGATGCATCATTGCCGTGGCGGGCGACAGAGGTCTGGCGGGCAGCTATAATGCCAACATCTTCAAATGTATCCGTGAAAACAAGGGCGCGGAAAACTGCGTCTATTTGCCCATCGGACACAAATCGCAGGAGCATTTCGCCAATTCGGACAAGGCGAGCGTGCTGCCGTTCGGCGTTGAAAAGGCAGACGGCATCACCATGGAAGCCTGCCGCAGTATGGCGGAGGAACTGATTCGGCGCTTTGATGCGGGCGAAATCGACTGCATCGATTTGGCGTATACCCATTTCGTGTCCATACTGACCCAGCAGGCGAAAATCACACGCCTGCTGCCGATCAGCGCTCAAAAGGCGCAGGGCGAACCCGTGCGGCAAATGATTTTCGAGCCCGAACCGGAAGAATTGCTCAAAAGCGTGATTCCCGATTATATTGCGGGCATGATTTATGCGGCCGTTTGCGACAGCCTTGCCAGCGAACAGGCGGCACGGCGCGTGGCGATGGATGCCGCAACGAAGAACGCCAACGAGATGATCGACCAGCTGAATCTGCGCTACAATCGTGCACGTCAGGCTTCGATTACGCAGGAGCTGACCGAAATCGTTGCCGGCAGTGAAACTTAGAGGAGAACGGAAGTATGTCTGAGAAGAATATCGGCAGAGTGGTACAGGTTATCGGCCCTGTATTGGATATCCGCTTTGAAGGCGGTCATCTGCCCGATTTGCTGAATGCAATCGAAATCAACAACAACGGCAGCAAGGTTACCGCCGAAGTTGCCCAGCATGTGGGCGACAATGTGGTGCGCTGCATCGCCATGAATTCCACCGACGGCCTTTGCCGCGGCGTGGATGCCGTGGATTTGGGCGGCCCGATATCGGTGCCGGTCGGCAAGGAAACGCTGGGCAGAATGTTCAACCTGCTGGGCGATCCCATCGACAACAAGCCCGCCCCCGAAAAGGCGGAGCATTGGCCGATTCATCGCGCTGCGCCGTCTTATGACGAACAGCAGGGTTCCACGGAGATTCTCGAAACGGGAATCAAGGTCGTCGATTTGATTGCCCCCTATGCCAAGGGCGGTAAAATCGGTTTGTTCGGCGGCGCAGGCGTGGGCAAAACCGTGCTGATTATGGAGCTGATTAACAATATCGCCAAGGAGCGCAGCGGTTTGTCCGTGTTTGCGGGCGTTGGCGAGCGTTCCCGTGAGGGCAACGATTTCTACTATGAAATGAAGGAAAGCGGCGTTTTGGATAAGACGGCGCTGGTCTACGGTCAGATGAACGAGCCGCCGGGAGCCCGTATGCGCGTGGCGCTTTCGGGTTTGACGATGGCGGAGTATTTCCGCGATGTCGGCAAGCAGGACGTTTTGCTGTTCATCGATAACATCTTCCGCTTCACGCAGGCGGGCGCCGAGGTTTCCGCACTGCTGGGCCGTATGCCCAGCGCCGTGGGTTATCAGCCGACGCTGGCCACCGAGATGGGCGCACTTCAGGAGCGCATCACCTCCACCCGAAACGGTTCGATTACCTCCGTTCAGGCGGTCTATGTGCCTGCGGACGACCTGACCGACCCCGCTCCCGCAACCACATTCGCCCATTTGGACGCCACCACCGTGCTTTCCAGAAGCATTTCCGCACAGGGCATTTACCCTGCGGTTGATCCGCTGGATTCCACCAGCCGTATTCTTACGCCGGAAGTGGTCGGACGTGAGCATTATGAGGTGGCCAGAGGCGTGCAGTCCATTCTCCAGCGTTATCGTGAATTGCAGGATATCATCGCAATCATGGGTATGGACGAGCTTTCCGATGAAGACAAGAAGATTGTTGCCCGTGCCAGAAAGGTACAGCGCTTCCTCAGCCAGCCGTTCACCGTTGCCGAACAGTATACCGGCATGGAGGGACGCTATGTGCCGCTGAAGGAAACCGTGCGCGGATTCAAGGAAATCATCGAAGGCAAGCATGACGACCTGCCCGAAAGCGCATTCCTGTTCGCCGGAACGATTGACGAAGTGGTTCAGAAAGCCGAAAAGGGTGCATAAGCATGGATAAAATGCAATTGGTGATTGTCTCGCCCGTCGAAAAGATATACGAAGGAACGGCGGAATTTGTGCGGGTGCGCACCACGCAAGGCGATGTTGCCATCATGCCCCGCCATATCGATTACGCCGCGGCGCTTGCGGCGGGCGACGGACACATTACCGTGGACGGAGAAGTCAGAAATATGCATATCGACGGCGGATTGATTTACGTTCGCCAAAACAACGTGCGGATTCTCGCCAACAGCTTTGAATGGCGGTCGTGATGCCGCATACGAAAATCCCCCGATGCCGATGAAACGGTATCGGGGGATTGCTTTTATCCGAATATCTGCCGCATCAGATCGCAGTATTCACGATAGGCGTCGGTGTTCGATAAATCCGACAGGAATTCAAGCACCGAGGAGAAATACCAGCGGTGCATCGATGCACTGCGCTGATTGAAATGCTGCCAAAGGTCCGGGCCGTAAACGGTTTTGTCGCGGCGAATCGAGCGCAGGGAGCTCAGCTTGTCGGCGAGAATCAGAATCAGCTGATCCCTTGAAGCCGCGCGCAGGCGGTTGATGGAAAACAGCTTTCGCTTCTGCCAGCTCTCTTCCGCATCCGCCCCCTTCTCATCGCTCATTTGGCAAACCAGCTTCGCAATGCGATCGCCGAATTCGGTCTTGAGCGTTTCCTCGGTCACGCCGCAGGATTCAACCACATCGTGCAGCATCGCCGCGGCCAGAATATCGTGGTCGGAGGTCATGGTTGCGGCAATGGCGGCCACCTCCATCGGATGCACAATTTTCGGCGCATCCGTTGAACGGCAGGTCTGCCCCTCGTGTGCACGGGCGGCAAACGCAATAGCGGCGGTCAGCGAATCGGTCATGCGTTCTTCCCTCTTCCAAAGAATTTTGTTCTGAATTTGCGAATGTACAGGATGGTTATCACGGAAATCAGGCGGTCGAACAGCAGCATCGTGACATTCGCCAGCAGGATGAATACAATCAGCATCGCGCGTCCCATTTCCCGATATTCCGCAAGAATCTGCGCCATGCCGAACAGATAGGTCACGCACACCAGCATCGCCCCGGCGGCGCAATCAAACAGCGCCAGTTTCACGAGAATGCGCACGCCCTTTGCGCGAATTCGGTCGATGCTCGGCTTCAGAATCGGATAGTATCCCAAAAAGGCGAACAGCAATGCGCTCTCCTTGTCGGGCGCCAGCAAAAGCGAAAGCACCGAGATGGCCGCATACGCTCCGAACGCCATGCGCCGATCGGTTTCCGCCAGAATCGGAATCAGGGCAATGGCCGCCAGTGCGGGCGAACAAAAGGTCGCCAGCGGAAACAATCCGCCCAGCATCATCAAAACCACGCCCAATGCACAAAGCACGCCGCAAAGCGCAATACGTTTGCTCTTCATCCCGAATCCTCCGTCCAAAAACACATTAACCTAAATAATATTCGATGCAGAATTCGAAAATCCTGCATCGAAACAAATTTTATTCACATTTCGGGCATATTCTTCAGCGTCCGACGCCCTTCAGGAAACCCGATTTCGAATTTTCGAGGGTATCATCGGATTCATCGTAGCCGTCGTAGGGCGCATTCGGATCGGGAACACGTTTGCCGAAGGGCGAACAGAGCTTGTCCATGTGGGCGAATGCGAAATCGAAATTGTCCGTCCAGCCCGTGTGCCCCGTGATGAACATCGGCTTCAGGTTTCTCGATTCGAGCTTCGCCTTCAGCCCCGCCAGCGATTCCACCGCCAGCTTGTTGCTCTCCGCCAGGGTGGAAATAAAGCTGTAACCGCCGTCTGCGCCGAACCAAATCGTGTCGCCCGTGAACAGGTATTTGCCCTCCACCAGATACACCATGTGGCCCCATGTGTGGCCGGGAACCAGGAAACATTCCACCTGAATGCCGTCGATATTCAGAACCTGCCCGTCCGAAACCGTCTGCTTCGTGTTGTTAATCGTGACCTGCGGAAGCGCATAGCAATGGTGCATAACGCGCCTGCGCTTTTCGCCCGTCAGATAGCGGTTTTCGATTTCGCCGATATAGAGCTTCGCATTTTTGAACAAACCCGGGCTGTCCGCTTCCACGGCGCCCACGTGGTCCGTGTCCTGATGCGTAATCAGAATGTTGCGAATCGACTTCGGATCAATGCCCAGCCAGCGCATCTTCTCTTCGAGCGGATCGTAGTTGTAGCCCGCATCAATCATCAGCACGGCATCGCCCTTGCGAACAAAGAAGATGTTTGCGACCCATTCACGCACGCAGGCGACGTTCTCGTCAATCCATCCCGTATTCAGCGGCTTGAATATCGCCTTGCCGCGAAATATTCTGCTCATCGCTTTGTGCTGAAATTCCGTTGCCTTCTTCGACATAGTGAGTCCCCCTTTCGGTTAGAATCGTCTAACTTATGTGCACGAAAACACTGCCGCTCGGGCAGTATTTCCGAAAAAATCAGGCTTCTGCGGTTTCGGGCGTTTCCACCGTAACGGACTGATCCTGCATTTCCTTCTCGGCAATCAGATCCTCGATGGATTCCTTCGTGCGCATCAAATCTTCCACGGACATGGTTTCGAAGCCCGCCGCAGGCGACTTGACATTCACGCCGTGGCGGCGCAGAAAGTTGTCGACCTTCTCTTCGTTGTGCTTGTATGCGCAAAACGCCAATGCGCTTGCGCCAACGCCGATCAGGATGCCCTTTACCAAAGGATTGTTCTTCAACATAGGGAAAACCTCCTATTTTAATTCTTCTTGGCCATCATTTCAACGCCCCGGCGGAACATATTGCCGGCGAACGTCAATTCGCTCTGTCCGCTCTGCATGGGCGTGAGCGTCAGCTGTCCCTGCGAACGCCGAATCAGATATTGCTGTTCCCTCGGCGACCGCGGAATCAAATGACGGCTGAATGTTATAATCCACGCCAGCAAACTCGCGCGGAAAGCGTCGGGCTTGCCAACGGAATTGATGAGATAAACCACGCTCATGACCTCGGGGTCAAAGCTGCCCCGCAGGCTGAGCTCCCGATACCCGTGCTCCACCACCGCCGCAAGCGTTGAACCCGCCGCCACCCAATGGGTGATTGCGGTAAACGGCGAAGCGCTCAGCGAGGACAGGCCGTCCAAACCGATGCAGGCCAGCGCAAGATAGCCGCTGGGCGCCATCGAAAAGTCCTTTTCTTCGGAGCGTTTGATGTGCAGAAGGCTCGCCTTCGTTTGAGAGGCGTATATCGCACCCAACTGCACAATCAGCGCCTCTTCCCGAATCGCATCGGCATCGTATTCACACAGGAGCGTGCGAATGCGCGGATTGTAGCGCAAGGAGCGAATGCCGGGCAGATTGCGAAACGCCGATTCGTTTTCAAGCGGCTGTTCCAGCTGAATGCGAATGCGTCCGCTGATGGCGGACAGGATTTCAAAGTGAACCGCACCTTGTTCGCTGTGCATTTATTTCCTCCCGTCCGCAGGCTTCAGAAACATCAGCCGCAGTGAATTCGCCACCACCAGAATGGTGGAAGAGTTGTGCAAAAGGGCGCTCATCATCACGGAAATGCCGCTCGCCGCACCCAGAATCAGACCCACGGAATTGATTGCCACCACCAGCGCAAAATTCTGATGCACAATGCGCATCGTGGCTCGTGACAATCGGCGCAGTGCGGGAATCATCATCGGATCATCGCGGTTGATAATCACATCGCTCGTTTCCATGGCGATGTCGGTGGACTTGCTGCCCATCGAGATGCCCACGTCGGCATACGCCAGAGCGGGCGCATCGTTGATTCCGTCGCCCACCATAATCACGCCGTTGCCCTGAACCTGCAATTTCAGAACCGCTTCCGCCTTCTGTTCGGGCAGCAGCTGCGCGCGGTAACCGTCCGCACCCACCTGCTGTGCAACCGTTCGGGCCTGCGATTCCATATCGCCCGTGAGCAGTTCGATATCGCCCACGCCGTCATAGCGCAATGCGTTGATTGCCCGGCGCACGTTTTCGCGCGGACTGTCCATGGCGTAGAGAATGGCGACAATCTGATTGTCCACGCCCACATAATTGGGAATCGCTCCCGAATTCGCAGGCAGTGCCGCCGCGGATTTCACGCCGTTTTCCTTCATATATTTCAGGTTGCCCACGCGCACCGTTTTGCCGTTGGCCACCGTGCGGGTGCCCTTGGAAACCTCGGTGAAAACGTCCTCGTGCATCAGCGGTTCGGCGCCGATTTCACGGCCGTAGCGCATGATTGCGCCGCCCAGCGGATGCGTGCTCGTTTCCTCTGCCGCCATTGCGTAGGAAAGCACCTCGGTTTCGGTCATCTGCTCCGTGAGCATCAGCATGGAAACGATTTTCGGCCGACCTTCGGTAATGGTGCCCGTTTTGTCGAGAAGCACGGTGTTTGCGCTGCTCATCTGTTCGATGAATGTGCCGCCCTTAATCAGAACGCCCTGCTTGACCGCCGTGTTGATGGCCGCCGAGAATGCCGTTGCGGTAGACAGCTTGATGCCGCAGGAATAGTCGATTACCAGCATCTTCAGCGCCTTTTGCGGATTCTTCGTGACCAGCCATACCGACAGGCACAGCAGGAAATTCAGCGGAACCAGATAATTCGAGAATTTGTCGGCATAGCGCTGAATGGGCGCTTTTTTCAATTCGCTTTCCTCTACCATGCCTACGATTCTGGAAATCACCGTTTGGTCGCCGACCTTCGACGCCGATACGTGAATGATGCCGCTCTTCACAACCGTTCCGGCGAACACTTCATCGCCCTCGCGCTTTTCCGCAGGCACGAATTCGCCCGTGATGGCGCTTTGATCCACCACGGCGGCGCCCGAAATCACCTTTCCGTCAACGGAAATCTTCTCGCCGGTATGCACGGCAATCGTGTCGCCCGAGGCAATCAGATTCATCGCCTTGCGCTCCAATCGACCGTCCGGCATCACCTTCCACGCTTCGCCTTCATCGGCGGAGAGCATTTTCTTGATGGAGGAGCGGGTTTTCTCGATGGTGTACGAAGTCATCAGCTCCGCCATATCCGAAAGCGCCAGAATCATCAGCGCGGAATGGGCGTTTCCGAGCATCAGGCTTGCCACAATGGACGTGACCGTAAGGAAATCCGCATTCGGGCGCATATCCTGTTTCAGTCCGTTCCATGCGCCTTTCACCATCGGTGCGGACAGCCCCAAACTCGCCAGCGCCTCCACGGAGGTGAAATTCGCCAACGAACCGCCCAGGAGCGGTGCGGTGAAAAGCGTGTTGCCCAAAGCGAGCGCCGCCGCATTCACGGCCAGGCGTTTGCCCAACCGCTTCGTGGTCATCGGCGCTTCAACGGGTTCATCGCCCTTGATGGCATGGCGGGCACGAAGCGCTTCCATGGCATGGCGCGCCAGAACCATATCCGTCGCCTCCGCCATTTCCAGCGCATCGAGCATGGATTCATCGTATTGAAGCAATACGCTTCCGGTGATGCTCGTGATGCGCACGCTCTTCACGCCGTGAATCCGTGAAAGCTCCGAGGCGATTTCACGGGCCTTGTCGGGAATGTATTTCAAACCTTCCGCCACCATGCGCAGCCGACCGGGCAGATTGTGCGCAATGGCGGTTTTCATTAAATCATCCTGAATTTCGTTGCGAATCATAGTTATCCTTCTTTGTTCGGCAAATGCCGCTGCAGACGTTTGCGAACCAGCGATTCCAAATCCCGCTCGTTTGCGCCTTGCAGAATCAATTCGTTTGAAAGGCGAATGCCCTCGTCCGTCACGATTTCCGCCCAGCGCAGAATCGCGCGGGTGTTCGTAACGGCGGGCGAATAGCGAATCAGCACCGAGCCGATGCGCGTGTTCAATTCGCAGTCCGTTACGCCCGGCAGCATCGTGAATACATCGCTCACATAGTGCAGATACGGAAGCGCTTCCTTCGGCAGCATATCGTATTTCCCGAAAATCAGCCGCAGCCGACCGGGAATATCGCTTTGCACCGTGGGCTTCAGATACCGCCTGAGGAGCGATTCGCTGATTTTATTCATAATCACGCACCCCGAACAGCGTGGAGGCCCACCACAGAAGCGTGATTGCTCCGGGCGCCGCCCAGCCGATGGTCGCCTTGCTCTTCAGCGCCGCCACGGTCAGAATGCCCGCCGCCAGCGTTTTCGCATCGAGAATGCCGTTGGTGGTGTCCAAAACGCCTGCGTTGATTCCCCGCATCAGCGTGCGCAGACCTTCACGCAGTTTGCCCGTGGGGGCGGCATTCACCTGCGCATCCAGCCCCATCAGCTTCATCGCCGCGCCCATTACAATCGGCGCCTGCACTTTGCTTTCATCGTAGAATATCAAAACGGAGCCCGTGCGCACTTCCACGTCCACGCGGTGAATCACGCCCGTTGAAAGCAGCGATTCACGCATCTGCTTCGCCTGTTCGGGATTCTCGCAAACGGCGGGCATATACAGCCGCATGCGCCCCGGCAGGCTCGAACGAACCTCGGCGAAACCGTGAAAAGTGGGGAGCTTCATGAGATTGTGCGATTGTTTCTTGGGCATCAGCACCGCCGTTCCCGCCGCCAGTGCCAGCCAACCGATTCCGGTCATGGCTTGTTCCTCCCGATATGAATTCTCTGATTCCTTCCATTATAACACATTTATTTGCGAAATCAACGGATAAGCGCAGAAAAAAGGGCCGTGAATATTCACAGCCCCGAAAATTATTCGATTTCGCCTTTGATGAATGCGGCCAGTGCGGCGGCGGTCTTTTTGATGTTCTTGCCGGTGGTATTCAGAAGAAGATCGTAGTTCTCCCGTGCGCCCCATTTTTGATCGCTGAAATACGAATAGTATTGCGCCCTCCTGCGGTCCATCGAGGCAATCTGCTTTTTCATTTCACGCTCCGTGAGGGATTCGCCTTCGGGCTGACGCTCCATGCAGCGCTTGATTCTGCTTGCTTCATCCGCATACACGAAAATACGATAGGGGTTTTTGTCTTTGAGAACGAAGTCCGCACAGCGGCCGACAATCACGCAATCGGATTTCTCCGAAACCTCTCTCAAAAGGGCGTGTTGCTGCGAGAAAACCTCCATACTCGGTTCCAGCGACGGATCGGGCATTGCGTAAAAACTGCAGCCGATGTGAATCGGGAACGGGTTGATCGGACGGCGCTCGCTTACCCAACGGACATAATCCTCAGAGAGCTTCGTGCGCTTGGAAAGCTCGATCACAATTTCCTGGTCGTAATAGGCGTATCCCAAATGCTCAGACAATCTGCGGCCCAATTCACGTCCGCCGCTTCCGAATTCTCTTGCGATGGTGATAATTTTGTTCATAAGAATGCTCCCTTCTTTATAAGCGTTCCGTTTACATTCTTATTATAACACATTTTTTACGGAAATTTCCATACCCCTGCGGAAATTTTTTATATTAGGAGCAGCATTACGGGAATGGTGATGATGCTCAGAATCGTGCTGAGCAAAACGACATTCGCCGCCGTGTCCTGCCCCTCGCCCAGAATTTCCGCAAACGACAGCACAACGTTCGCCACGGGCACACAGCTGATGATGTACATAGCCGTTCGGTGGTCGGCTTCCATCGGAATCAGCGAACACACGCCCAGCGTAATCAGCGGGAACACAATCATCTTCACGCCGATTGCGACATACTGCTGCCAGCTGGTGAACATCGGCTTGAGCGGAACGCTTCCCAAACGCATGCCCAGAATCAGCATGCACACAACGGTGCTCATCTTGGAAAGAATCGAAACGAAGTCGCTGAGCTGTCCCGTGATTTTGATGCGCGCGAAGAACAGAATCAGCGCAAACGCGAATGCGATGGACGTGGGATTCAGAAACACCTTTTTGATGCGGATATACTTGCGGTCGTGCGTGATAATGGCCGAACCCACGGTCCACATCATCACGCTCATCGCAATGAAAATGGCAGAGGCGAACGCCACGGCCTGCGGATAGTCGGGCAGCAGGGCCTCCAGAAGCGGAATGCCCATGAAGCCGTTGTTGCCGAAGGTGGTGGCCGCCGTGCAAATGCGCACACGGGTGTCCTTCTGATATTTGCGGGTAACGAAATACGCAATCGCCAGCATGCCGCCCATGGTCACGAGGCCGATTACGAAGGTCAGCGCCAGCGAACGCACCATTTCGGGCGAATATTCAATGCGCTGAAGGGCATCGAGCGTCTGAAACGGCGCACACAGATACAAAAGCAGCAATGCGAACGAGGGAATGCTCTCGGGCTTGAGCAGTTTGGTTTTGATGAAAAGATAGCCCGGAACGGAATACAGAAGCATCATGCCGACGGTGGTCAGCGCAATCATGAATGTGGACATTTGAATTCTCTCCTTATATCTGCTGAGCGATTTTCTCCGCCAGCTCGTTTAAGTAAATCCATCTTTCGGTTTTTTGATCCAGCTGTTCTTCCAGCGCCTGTTTTTCAAGCCCCAGCGCTTCCAGTTTTTGGTAATCGCTGGCGAATTGAACAATCTGCGCATCGCAATCGGCGATTTTCGCTTCCAGTGCGGCGATGTCCGCATCGATGGTTTTGAATTCACGCTCTTCGTTGAATGTGAATTTCAGCTTGCGGGTTGTTTGGGAACGCTTCGCAGGCTCTTTCGCTTCTTTAACCTGCGGCGGTTGTGATTCCATTTCCCGCTTGAGCAGGTAATCCGAATAGCCGCCCATCGAGCGGGTAACGGTTCCGTTTTCGCCCACATACAGTATCGACCCCGCCACTTTGTCCAGGAAATACCGATCGTGCGAAACGGCGATGACCGCACCCGTGAATTCGGAGATGTAATCCTCCAGAATCGTGAGCGTTTCCACGTCCAAATCGTTTGTCGGCTCGTCCAGCAGAAGAATGTTCGGCTGTGTCATCAGAATGCCCAGCAGATACAGCCGCCGCCGTTCGCCGCCGGACAGCTTGCCGATCGGCGAAAACTGCATCTCGGAGGTGAACAGGAACCGCTCCATCATCTGCGTGGCGGACAGTTTGCCTTCACGGGTTTGAATTTCACGGGCGCAATCGTGAATGTAATCGTACGCCCGCTGATTGGGATCCAATTCAAATCCCTCCTGCGTGAAATAACCGATGCGCACCGTTGCGCCGATGTCCACCTGCCCCGAATCGGGCGGAAATACGCCCGCAATCAGATTCAGAAGCGTGCTCTTGCCCGCACCGTTGCGCCCGATAATGCCCACACGGTCGTCCCGCAATATCGTATACGAGAAATCACGGAGAACCTGTTTTTCGCCGAACGATTTGTTCACGTGCTTGAGCTCCACCGTTTTGCGCCCCAATCGCGCGGAGGACGAAGCGATGGAGATGTTTGAATCCGTCTGCGGCGCTTCCATCGCCTTGAGCGCCTCGTAGCGGGCGATGCGTTCGGTGGATTTCGTGGAGCGCGCCCGACAACCCCGCTGAATCCATTCCGTTTCTTTTTTCAGCAGCGCCTGACGTTTGCGTTCGCTCGCCTGCGCCATTTCCAGCCGCTGGGCTTTCAATTCAAGGTATTTCGAATAGTTCGCTTCGTAGAAATACAGTTTTCCGAACGACAATTCGCCGATTCGGTTCACCACGTTTTCCAGGAAATAGCGGTCGTGCGTAACCATCAGCAAGCCGCCCGTGAATTTGCGCAGGCGTTCTTCCAGCCAGGCGACCATTTCGGCATCCAGGTGGTTCGTGGGCTCGTCGAGAATCAGAACATCCGCAGGCTGCGAGAATACCGCCGCCAGCGCCACACGCTTTCGCTGACCGCCCGACAGCTGTGCGATTTTTTGGGTGAAATCGTGAATGCCCAGGTGATTCAAAACGGTCTTCGCCTCGTATTCGTCCAGGTTGCGCCCGTCTTTCGGCACTCCGGCGAAAACCTCTTCCAGAACCGTGTGTTCGGGATTCATCTCGGGCGTTTGCGCAAGATACGCCACCCGAATGTTCGGGTCGAGGCGAACCGAACCCGAATCCGCATCCGCCGCCCCCGCGAGAATCTTCAGAAGCGTGCTCTTGCCCGTTCCGTTCACGCCGATGAATCCGACCTTTTCGCCGGCATTCAGGTATAAAGTCACGCCGTCGAGCAGCTGTTTCATTCCGTAATTTTTGCGAATATCCCGAGCAGAAAGGTACATGAGCATTCCCTCCGAAACCAAGTTATTCTGATTATAAACCCATTTGCGAAAACGCAAAAGCGGAGAAGGGTTAAGGATGCGCAGATAAAAGCGACACCGCACAATTCAACGCTTCGGAAGAATTGTGCGGCGCTCTCCCCTATTCAAATTCTCTTTTCGATTTCACGGTTGATTCTGCGGCGCAAATCGAGCATCCATTCATCGGAATGCGGATACTGTGCAAAACGCACGGGCGGGATATCCCGGTCGATTTCCCGAATCACCGTTTCCCGATCGGCGAGGGATTCAAGCAAACGCATCGCCCGCAAATCCGCCAGCGCCTCGTCCACCTGCATCAGCCGAACGGATTCAACCGCTTCGCCGTTTCGCCCCGGATATACCTGATACGCATCGCCCGCAGGCGTGAATCCGTCGCAATCGGTATCCAGCCACGGGTTAATCAGGTAGTCCGAATTCTGCGAATAGTAGAAGTTGAATCCCCATTGCAGAAAGCCTTCGATATCAAACTTGAACAACTGCGCCCCGAGCACACGGGTGCGCGCGCCGGGCATCGCCACAAACAGGTTGGAAACGTCCTTTCCCTGCCCGATGCAGTAGTACGCCCAAAGCCCCGATACATTGCGGCTTAAAAACGGTTCGATGTGGTCCGTGGCCGCCGCGGGATGTTCCACTGCGCCCGAATCATAGAATGCGGCATCGGAGAGGGCATCGATGATTTTACAGCCCTTCAGCAAATCCTTCACCAACGCCTTCGCCGCAAGATAACCTTCCAGCGCCTCGGCATTCGGTTCATCGGAAATGTGGAACAGACACTGCTTCTCCACGCCCAGGGCAGATACGCCTGCAGGAATTCGCGATACGCATCGCCCGTTGCATCGGTATCCCAGCCGAAAATGCGTTTGCGGCCGTCGGGCGTGTTTGCCACAATCGGAACGGCGTATTTTGCGCCCCACTGCGAAAACAGGTGCGCCATTTCATAGTATTCAACGCCGCATCGCTTGCACATTTCCACCCACCGCTCCAGATTTTTGAATCCGAATCGATAGCCCGAATCGGTTGCAATCACATCCACCAGCTGAACTGTCGGGCGATAACAGCCGATTCTCGTGTCCAGAGGCGGCGTGTGAATGGGCGTGAGAATGGTGTTGATGCCGTGTTTCACCGCGCAGGAAACGAAGTTTTCGGTGATTCTCCAGTAGTCCTGCGAAAAAATCTCTACATTATAATAGTCTGCCAGACAGTCGGTGTGAAGCCACTTGGTGTGAATCAAAGTCTGCTTGGGCAGGAACGCATCGATTACGTGAATATTCACCTGCGCCGAACCGAAAAGCGCGCCGCTGTCTTCGTCCGTCAGATTCAGAACAATCGGGTAATCGCCCGCAGGCACTTCCCCATTCGGCTCGAAATCCACCCACAGCGATTCCCATACGCCCGGAATCGCCCGAATGCCGTGGGGAGGAATTTCGGTCAAAGCGTCGGGATACAGCCCCGATGCGCCGTTTTTCAGATAATTGTCGTCCGAAGCCAGCCGACCGATGCGAACGGGCACGCACTTCACCCGCCGAATGCGCAGGTATTTGCGAATCGGCGAATCGATTTCCAACCGAAGCCACGGCCGATTCAAACAGGTGCCGTCGCTCGGGCGAAACGCCAGCTGAAACGAAACCGTTTCGTTTTTCAGCCCTTCAAAGGGAACAGAACAGGCATTCGGCGCGGAATCGGGGAAAACCTTGTGGAGCGGCGAGAGAATTCGGATGTCCGCCATGGCGCAATTCCTCCTTAATAAAAAAAGCGGAGCTCGAAAGGAGCTCCGAAATGTCCCGGATGTACCGTCCACCTACGCTTTTTCACCCGCCACTCAGGCAGGGCGGAGACCTGCGAGAATTTTCTGCCGTCCCCTGGCGATAAAATCGGGGGCATGGCATCCGTTCAACGACCCGGAATCCTTTTATGAATCTGTGGGTAAAAGCTTCAGCTAACGCATACCCCAGGAAACAATTTTATTATACTCAAGGCATTCGCGCTTGTCAATGCCGAATCCGAAATTTGTTTGTGATTCCGAATCCCCAAAGCGGCATCGGGAAAAATTCGGCAAAATGCGTAATCGGGGGAGAGAAAAAGGAACAATTCGTCAAATTGTTGTCCGACAGATGCGGGTGAAATGCTTGAATCTTTACACTTCTTGTATTATCATATTTCTATACCTATTAAGGAGGAAAAACTCATGAAACGCACTGCTATTCTGCTTCTCGTGGCTATGCTGATGATGGTCATGATTCCCTTCGCATCCGCAGAAGAGAACATCACGATCAGCTATTTCGATGCAAACGCTTATGGTCTTGACGAGTTCGCCGAGATGATCGAGCACTATGAAGAGGCTCATCCGGGTATCACCGTTGAAGTGCAGCACGCTGCAAACGACAACTCTACCCTGCTGAATTCCCGCATCAACTCCAATGACATCCCGGACATCTTCGCTTCTCAGGTCGGTTCCGCTACCGAGCCGTATCTGGAGTATGCATATGACTGGTCCAACGACACCGACGTGCTGGATCTGTTCTATGAAGATGCTCTGGCGCTGTGCACCTACGATGGCGTTATTGCAGGTCTGCCGTGGAACTACGAGAACCTCGGCTTCCTGTACAACAAGGACGTATTCGAAGCAGCCGGCATCACCGAACTGCCCACCACCCTCAGCGAGCTGAAGGATGTTTGCGAGCAGATCAAGGCTTACGGCGTAACGCCCTTCGGCGTTGGCTGCCAGAGCGGCTGGGTGCTCAACCACGTTTCCACTCACTTCATGATGATTAAGGAACTGGATGCACAAGGCACCATCGATGCTCTGAAGGATGGCACCTACACCTTCGAAACCCTGCCGAACTTCGCAAACTTCTTCACCATGCTCGATATGTTCATCGAGTACGGCCCGGAGAAGCCCATGGAAGTGGACTGGGAATCTTCTGAAAACATGCTCGCAAACGGCGAAGTCGCCATCATCCACATGGGTGACTGGTGCCAGTCCACGCTGGACAGCTTCAATGCCGACTGCAACATCGGCTTCCTGCCCGTTCCCGCCAGCGAGAATTCCGAAGATGCAAACCTGCTGAGCAACATCTCCTGGAACCTGATCGTGAACAAGGATTCCGAGCACCTCGAAGAGGCGAAGGATCTGCTGGTTTACCTGCTGACCTCTGAAGAAGGCATCACCTACAACACGCAGGTGAACGGCGCCGCTACCGCTGCAAAGAACGATATGGCAGTTGCAGGCGACCTGGCCAACGACGCAGCAGCCCGCATCGCCGCAGGCGAAACCAACGGCTGGATTCACACCCTGACCCCCACCGGATGGTCTGACAACGTAACTCCGCTGTATCAGGCTTACATGCTGGGCGAGATGAGCGCTGAAGAAGTCATGCAGAGCATGATGGACTACTTCGTATACTAATTTAAAAAATTCAAATGTACGAAAGAGTGAGGACGCTCATCCTCACTCTTTCCATTATCAATACAGGATGGTAGAACGCCTATGTCGAAAAAAACGCGCAATGCGCTGGTGTTTATCGCCTTTACATTCCCCGCACTGATCATGGTATTGATGGCAACCGATGTGCCGTTTGTCATGAATCTGTATTATTCGCTGTTCGACTGGAACGGCATAAGCCGCAGCATGAAGTTTGTCGGTCTGGCCAACTTCGTGAAAATATTCACCAATGACCGCGTATTCATGAAGGCGGCAAAGTTCAACGTTCGCTTTGCGGTCTACTATGTGATTATCGTGAATATCCTGTCGCTGCTGGTGGCCAATGCGCTGGCGAAGCCGAAGCGTGTGAATACGTTCGGCCGTGCCTTCTATTATGTTCCCTATATTATCAGCCTGACTGCGCTGAGCATGATTTGGAAATTCATATTCGGCCCCGGTTTCGATTCCCTTTCCGAACTCACCGGTTGGGACTTCTTCAGCTGGAGCTGGATCGGAACGCCGAGACTCGCCTTCTACGTTGTGGTTATCATGACGGTCTGGCAGAATGTCGGCTTCTATATGGTGAACTATATCGCAGGCCTTGTGGCGGTTCCGGAAGAGGTTCTGGAAGCGGCCATGATTGACGGCGCAACCAACGGTCAGACGTTCATGCACGTGAAACTGCCCCTGATTATGCCCTCGATTTCGATTTGCATGCTGATGTCGCTGACGTTCGCATTCAAGCTGTTCGACGTGATTATGGTATTCACCCAGGGCGGCCCCGCAAACAGCACGGTCACCGTGGCGTACAATATCTATAAGGAAGCGTTCGTGAACAACAAATACGGCCTCGCAACCGCGAAATCGCTGGTGTTCTTCGTGGTGGTTATGATGGTCACGGTCGTTCAGCTGATCATCACCAAGCGTAAGGAGGTCGAGCTGGCATGAGTAAGACGCATCGCATTACATGGCTGGGCTGGGTGATTCTGGTTTGCTCGCTGCTGTGGCTGCTGCCGCTGGTGCTGATTTTCCTGAATTCATTCAAATCCTACAACGATATGATGCAGAACTTCCTGGCGTGGCCGACGAGCTGGAGCCTGGATCGCTACATCGATACGTGGAACACGTTCAATTTCCCGAAACTGATTAAGAACACGCTGGAATACACAATCTTCACCGTAATCGGCACCGCTCTGATTGCGCCGATGGCTTCCTATAAGCTCGCGCGCACCAAGACGTGGTACAGCAAGGTGGTATTCATTCTGATTATCATCCCGATGATGGTGCCCTTCCAGACGTACATGATTACCTTGACGCGCTTGACGTCCATGATAAATCTGTCCGGCACGAAGGTGGGCTACATTCTGGTCTCCATCGGTCTGTGCACGCCTTTGGCGGTGTACATGATTCACGGATTCATCAAGAACGTGCCGATTAGCCTGGAAGAAAGCGCAACCATCGACGGCGCAGGCCCGTTCCGCACGTATTTCGCCATCGTGCTGCCGCTGCTCAAGCCGATTCTGACCACCGTAATCGTGCTCGATGCGCTGGGAACGTGGAACGATATCATCACCAACCAGTTGATTATCGGCAGTAAGGAATCGGCGCTGAACCTGCAGAACGCTCTGTATATGCGCTTCTCGGCGCAGACGTCGGACTGGGAACACGCGCTGCCCGGCATCGTGATTTCCATGATTCCGAGCCTGGCGTTCTTCATTCTGATGCAGAAGAACATCATCGGCGGCGTGACCGCAGGTGCTGTAAAGGGGTAAGACATTCAAAAACAAATTCAAATATGCCCGTACGGAAATTGCTCCGTGCGGGCTTTTTTTGTCTACAATAAAGGTCAGCGGCAAATCGTATTTATGCTAAGATAACACAGTATAGGCTGTTTCCAGCCTTTTCCGACCTTTCGCGAAAAACACATGTTGTTATAGGGAAAAAAGCAAGGAGGAACGCAAAATGTCCTATAACAGCAAAGCATTCGGATACGTAATCGGTCAGCTTCGAGCCGACAGGGGAATCTCGCAGGAACAGCTTTCGGGCTTGGCGGGAATTTCGCGCAGCCATTTGGCGATGATTGAAAGGGGACGGCGGATTATTCGCATGGATACGCTGTTCAAAATCGCCGATGCGCTTGAAATCTCCCCGTGTGTGCTGATTGAGAAAACGCAGGCGATTATGGAGGAAGAGAACCACAGGCAGACGCATTGACCCAAGCAAACGGAACGCCGCAAAAAGCGTTCCGTTTGCTTTTTTGCCCAAACGGGGGAATTCCCGAAACGCAAAACAGCGAAAACCCGTGCATTCGATACAGAAAAAGACGCCGTCGATTTGCCATTCCGACGAACAAATCAAGAAAGTTGAATCACAATTTCTTATATATGCACCGCAGAGCAAATAAAAATTTATAAGGAATCTTTGCCATGCTATTGACATTTGGACGTATCTTTGATAGAATTTAACCGTTACATGAATATAAGCGTGTTTTTCTTAACACGCATATATGCAAAAACGAAAGGGGTAAATTCAAAATGAAAAGACTTTTTACTCTGGTTCTTGCTCTCGTTCTGACGCTCGGCTTCGCATCCGTTGCAGGCGCTGAATCCGAGAAGCGCACCGTGACGTTCTGGCACTGCGCCGGCGGCACGATCGGCGAAGCAATCCAGGCGAACGTTGATGCATTCAACGCTTCTCAGGATGAAATTTATGTTGACGCTCAGTATCAGGGCGGCTACGACGATTCTCTGATCAAGATCAAGGCTGCAATCCCCGCAGGCGAAGGTCCTGACGTATTCCAGATGTTCGAAATGGCGACCTCCTATCTGGCAGACGTTGATTGGATTGTTCCTTTCTCCGATATGCTCGAGCAGGATCCCTTCATGAGCCTGGACGACATCGAAGGCGCAATGCGTAACTACTACACCGTGGACGGCAAGTTCATGTGCCTGCCCTTCAACCCGTCTTCCCCGATCATGTACTACAACAAGGACGCTTTTGAGGCAGCCGGCATCACCGAGATCCCGACGACCTTCGAAGGCATCGCGGCCATCGCAGAGCAGCTCACCAGCGTTGAAGGCAACCCCGAATACGCAATGGGCCTGACCATCTACGGCTGGTTCTTCGAAGCTCTGCTGGTTAACGCTGGCTACTACTATGTCAACAACGAGAACGGCCGTGCAGACACTGCAACCGCAATCGATTACGACACCAACGGCGGCGGCAAGCTCGTTATGGAAGCTTGGAAGAAGCTGGTTGATGACGGCGTAGCATTCAACTTCGGCGTTGACAACGACGGCGCTAAGGCTGCATTCATGGCCGGCACCACCGCTATCACCCTCGAGTCCACCGCTCAGCTGACCACCATCACCAACGGCTCCAGCTTCAACGTTGGCACCGCAGTGTTCCCGTCTGCAGCTTCCGAGCGTACCGATCGTGCAATCATCGGCGGCGGCAACCTCTGGATGGTTAACACCGGCGACGAGCAGCGCATGGCTGACACCTGGACGTTCATGAAGTACATGGCTTCCGCAGAACCGGCAGCGAAGTTCTCCATGGCAACCGGTTACTATGCAGCAAACTCTCAGGCATACGAAGTTCCGGAGTATGTTGAGTTCCTCGAGCAGAATCCCAACGCCAACACCGCTCTCGAGCAGCTGCGCGCTTCCGAGCTGACCACCTTGACCGGCAGCCTGTTCACCGGCGTGAACGCAGAGCTCCGTCAGATCTGGCAGGAGGAAATGGACCTGTATCTGCAGGGCGCATACACGATCGACGAAGCACTTGCCACCATGGCAGAGCGCTCCAACGCTTCGATCTCCACCTACAATGCAACCAACGCTGCTGAATAATTCAAGCAGATTGCATGGAAACTGACCGAATCGGCGGGGATTTCCCGCCGAACGGTCGAACCCGTTAATGCCCGATGCTTCGGCAAAAAGGCAAAGGCCAAAATGTGAAAGGGAGCAGAGTTACCTTTGCTTCCTTTCATGAGTATTTCCATAGTAAGGAAGGAATTGACATGGCAGCGAATATTCCGCAGCAAACGGCACGGAAGAAAGGAATCACCTTCCGGGATATCAGCCCCTATCTCTACATCCTACCCTCTTTGATTCTCTTTATTTGCTTCGTATTCTATCCGTTCGTGAAAACGATCGTATTGAGCCTGAGTGTCACGGACAATTCGGGCAACATCATCGGCTCCGCCGGTGTTCAGAACTACATTACCGCATTCAATGACAAGAACATGTGGACGGCCATTCGCATTACGTTCGAGTATGCCGCCATGGTTGTTGTCGGCTCAATCGTGATGGGCACGATTTGCGCCATCCTTGCCAACGAAGTTTTCCGCGGCCGCGCTATTGTGCGTACCGTGTATGCAATGCCGATGGCGATTTCTTCGGCGTGTATAGCAGTTATCGCAACGTTCATCCTGAACCCCACGATGGGCATTCTCAACCAGGTTCTCGGCACCACCAACAAGTGGCTGCGCGATATCAATCTGGCGTTGCCGTCAATCGCAGTGGTTACCATTTGGATGAATATCGGTCTGAATTACCTGTTCGTTATTGCGGCACTGCAGAGCGTGGATCACTCGCTCTATGAGGCAGGCAGCATCGAAGGCGTAAACTTCTTCCAGAAGCACTGGTACATTACGCTTCCCAGCATTTCGCCTACGCTGTTCTTCCTGCTGGTTATCAACGTGATCAATTCGTTCCAGTCCTACGCACAGATTCGTTTGATGACGCAGGGCGGCCCGGGCAAATTCACAACCACGCTGGTTTACCTGATTTACCGCGAGACGTTTGAGAATATGCGCTATGCATCCGGTGCGACCATGTCCGTCATTCTGTTTGTGATTCTGTTCATTCTGACGGCGCTTCAGTTTAAGGTAGAAAAGAAGGTGACGTACTAATGGCGCAGATCAACGGAAAAAAGGTTAAGGTCACGTCTGCGGAAGGCAGAAGCAATCCTGTCGCAGGTGTCGTTGCATTCGTGATGGGCATCATTATCGTCTCCCCTCTGCTGTATTGTCTGATGGCGAGCTTCCTGACTGAAAAGCAGATTTTCTCGAAGGTGCTCTTCCCCACGTCGTTTTACACGGAGAACTATGTGCATGCGTTGGAGCAGGCACCGTTGTTCCGCTTCATTCTGAACTCGGTAATCGTTGCGGGCGTTTGCACGTTCCTTCAGCTGTTCACCGGTTCGCTGGCGGGCTATGCGTTCGGCTGCTTGCATTTCAAGGGCCAGAACATCATCTTCAAGGTCTTCCTTGCAACCATGATGATTCCGGGCAACGCAATCATTATTTCCAACTATCTGACCGTTTCCGGCTGGGGTCTGCTCAAGACCAACACCCTCTGGCCGCTGATCATTCCGTATATGACGAGTGCGTTCTGCGTGTTCAACATGCGCCAGGCGTATAAGTCGCTGCCGAAGGATCTGTCCGAAGCGGCGGAAATCGACGGCTGCAACACGTTCCAGTTCTTCTATCGCGTTGCAATGCCGCTGACCTTGCCGGCACTCGGCGCGGCGGGCATTCAGACCTTCCTGTCCGTTTGGAACCAGTACCTCTGGCCGCTGCTCACGACCAACACGGTCAACTGCCGCACAGTTCAGCTTGGTATCGGTATGCTCCAGAACGCCGACGGTCAGGCTTTCGGCACGATCATGGCAGGCACGACGATCGTTATGATTCCGTCGCTGCTGGTATTCGTGATTGGCCAGAAGACGCTGATTTCCGGTTTGACGGCGGGCGCTGTAAAGGGCTAATTAGAACACAGCACCTGAATCGATGTACTCTTAAATAAAGGGCGGCTGCATAATCGGTGCGGCCGCTTTTTATAGCCCTAACGGATACCGAAACGGCATCGGATTATTGAAAACCTGCGTTTATTTTTTCTCATAAGGTTGACTTTACCGTGCCTTTTGCGGTATACTATTTTCGGTGAAAATTGGCTTTTGCCAATTCCTTTATTGGATATTGAGGAGGAAAACAGCCATGAATTACGCAGAGGAATCCCTGAAAAAGCATGCAGAATGGAAAGGCAAAATCGAAGTTGTTTGCCGCGCTCCCGTTAAGACGAAGGACGATCTGTCTTTGGCCTATACGCCCGGCGTTGCACAGCCCTGCCTGGAGATTCAGAAGGATATCAATAAGAGCTACGAACTGACCCGCCGCTGGAACACCTGCCTGGTCGTGACCGACGGTACCGCCGTTCTGGGTCTGGGCGACATCGGCCCCGAAGCAGGCATGCCCGTTATGGAAGGCAAGTGCGTTCTGTTCAAGGCGTTCGGCGATGTTGACGCATTCCCGATTTGCATCAAGTCCAAGGACGTTGACGAAATCGTGAACACCGTTTACATGATTTCCGGCAGCTGCGGCGGCGTGAACCTCGAGGACATCGCTGCTCCCCGTTGCTTCGAAATCGAAGAGAAGCTCAAGCAGAAGTGCGACATCCCGATTTTCCATGATGACCAGCACGGCACTGCAATCATCACCCTCGCAGGCTTGATGAACGCTCTGAAGGTTGTCGGCAAGAACAAGGACGAAGTCAAGGTTGTCGTGAACGGCGCAGGCGCTGCTGCCACCGCTATCACCAAGCTGCTGGTGAACTACGGCATCAAGAACATCATCATGTGCGACCGCGCGGGCGCAATCTATGACGGCCGTACCGACCACATGAATCCCTACAAGGACGAAATGGCCAAGAAGACCAACCCCAACAAGGAAACCGGCAAGCTGGTTGACGTGATTAAGGGTGCAGACGTGTTCATCGGCGTTTCCGCTCCGAAGATGCTGACCACCGAAATGGTCAAGACCATGAACAAGGATGCAATCGTGTTTGCTTGCGCGAACCCGACCCCCGAAATCTTCCCCGATGAGGCGAAGGCAGGCGGCGCACGCGTGGTTTCCACCGGCCGCAGCGACTATCCGAACCAGATCAACAACGTTCTGGCATTCCCGGCGATCTTCCGCGGCGCATTCGACGTGCGTGCAAGCGAGATCAACGAGGAAATGAAGATTGCCGCCGCGAATGCGCTGGCCGGTCTGATTTCCGATGAAGAGCTGAACGAGGACTACATCATTCCCGCGCCGTTCGATCCCCGCGTTAAGGAAGGAGTCTCCAAGGCCGTGGCACAGGCTGCCCGCGATACCGGCGTGGCTCGCATCTAATTTGCAAATCCGTTCAAGCCGCCCTTCCCGTGAGGACGGCTTGAATTCTGAAATTTTTATGACTTTAGGAGGTCTTTCCCATGGAGAATAGCCGCCCGCTGGCGATTGTCGGCACGAAAACGATTACCGAAAACGATGTGACCGCTGCGATTATGGGTATGGGTGCCCGCGCACAGAGTTATAACAACCCGCAGGGTCGCGCCGCGATTCTCGAACAGCTGATCGGACAGGCACTGTTTCTGACCGATGCCAAGAAAAATATGCTGGAGTATGATCCGCAGTTCAAGGCACAGTTGGCGCAGGTCAAGGAAGATCTGCTCGTCCAGTTCGCCATTTCCAAGGCACTGGAGCGCGTGAAGGTGACCGAGGACGACATCAAGAAATTTTACGATGAGAATCCGGATCAGTTTGCCGGCGAACCGACCGTTGAGGCCAGCCACATTCTCGTGGACAGCG
>CAVHAH010000003.1:0-28206 GCA_963633785.1 bacterium | reverse complement strand
TCAAGGATGGAAACCGTAGGTTTAGTGGGGCTAAATCAAGGTTTTCAGACGAAGAGATGATGGAAAAGATGCCAAAATTGCAGTTTAGGGAATTTTAGAAACACGCCCTAATTCACAGCAGCCGTTATTCTATGGTTCCGTCAAAATGCACTCGCTTCGCACAATCTCGAGAAGCTCGTGTCGCTCACGGCGCAAGCCATGGCGGCGGCTTCGGCATCGGCGTTATTTTCACTGACGCCCGCATTTTTCAGCATCTTATAGAAATAAGCGTATTTCGTGGAAATCTTTTTTGCAATGCTCTCCCCTTCCGGCGTTAAAAGCAATTCGCTGTTTTTTTCGCCGATGAACAGCAGCCCTTCTTTCTCCAGAATATGCACCGCGCGGCTGACGCTCGCACGCGTCACCTGCAATGCCAGCGCAATATCACGCGCACGCACGCACTCTTTTTCCCCTTTCAGAAGGTAAATCTGCCTGAGATAATTGTGCATTCCGGGATTCAGTTTCACCTCTTCGATTACCGCTTCCATACGCTCACTCCTCTCTTTTCTTTTTTCGATGTGCCCACGCCACGGCATTGGAATGCAGCAGCATTTTTTCCACATCAATGCCTGCCGGGCAGACATTTTCGCACGCCAGCGATTTCCCGCAGCCCGAATAGATATGCTTGCGATACGTTTCCCGAACCCGTTGCAAATCACGGTCATTCAGCGCATTCAGCAATCTCGTAAGCGGCGTGAATCCCGCCGCACCGAAGAACGAATCTCCTGCGCAGAAATTCGGGCAAACCTCCAAACAGCAGCCGCATTGCAGGCATCGCGATGCATCGTAAACCGCCTGCGTGTTGTTTTTATCGAGAACGATATCCGTTTCCGCCCACGCTTGAAGCGTTTTCAGATTTTCCCGCATCACGCTTCGATCCACCATCAAATCGGCAATCAAAGGAAATTTTCCGAGCGGCGCAAGGCGAATATGTCCCCGTTTTACGCATTCCTTCAACTGTGCATCGCAAGCCAAACGTGGAACGCCGTTAATCAGCATGGCGCACGCACCGCATTTTTTTTGAAGGCAGCTACACGACCAGCGAACGGGGTTATCGGCGCAAATGCCTTCGTTGATGTCGGTCAGTGCGCTGGCCACCGTCGCATTCAAATCATCCGTTGTATAATCAACCGATTGCCAATACGGCGCATCCTCGGGAGATTTTTGCCGCAGAATATCCAGTTTCACGCAGTTTTTCCCTTCAACGGTACGCAACATGGATTTCATCTCCCATCGTAGCTACAATCATCCGAGCGCAGGATGCATCGGTTGTCGGGTAATCCTCCCGATAATGTGCGCCACGGCTTTCACAGCGAAGCAATGCGGATTGAAGCATCGCCTTGCCCAGCATCAAATGGTTCTTTTCACGCAAGTGAAGCTGCTCGCCGTTTTGAATCTTCTCCAATTCGGAAAGCGCATTCCGAAGCTGTGTTCCGTTGCGAAGGATTCCCAATGCGGAATACAAAATCTCCCCTACATGCCGCACGAATTTGGGATTGATTTCCCGTATGTCCGCATCGCATTCTTCAAGGGATTCATCCGCATAGAAAGGCGTTTGCGAAAGCGTTTGAGCCGCCACACGGCCTCCGTAAATCGCACCGAGCATTGAATTTCCGCCCAGGCGATTCGCTCCGTGATACTGACTGCAGCATTCACCCGCCGCATACAATCCCGAAAGATTCGTTCTGTGAGCGGCATCCACATCAATGCCGCCCATGAAATAGTGAATGCCCGGCGAAACGGGAAACGGCGTTGTTGCGGGATCGATATTCAGATAATGCATCAATTCACGGCGCAAATCCGACAATCGCGTTTGCCACTGCTCTTGCGTGAGCGAACGCATATCGAGATACACCTGATCGCCGCAATCCGGATTGCGCAGCATGAAGCTGATTTCCCGCGCCACAACATCGCGTGGCATCAGATTGCCGAACTCGGGATACTTTTCTTCCATGAAATAATACGGTTCGCCGTTTCTCTCGATGAAAAGCCGTCCGCCTTCGCCGCGCGCCGCCTCCGTTACAAGGCATCGCTTTCCGCTGATTGCGATGGTGGTCGGATGATATTGAATCATCTCGAGATTGCTCATGACAACGCCCTGCGAAAACAGTTGCGCAGCCGCCGTTCCCGTATTGGCGGTCGTTCCCGTGGTTCTTCCGGGGAAAAAGCCGTTCAGCCCGCCGCAGGCCATAATCACGGGTCCGATCAGGTTTAATTTTTTATCGGTGAAAACATCCCGAACAACCGCACCGATACAGTGCCCTTGCGAAATTCGCAGATTCAGGAATTCATGATGGCTGTAACGCTTCACCAATCCCCGCACTTCATACGCGCGCACGGCATCAATCAGCGCATTCATAATCATTTTGCCCGTACTGCTCTTGGCAAAGGCCGTGCGCATCTTTTTCTGACCGCCGAATTTCCTTTGAAGGAGATGTCCGTCCTGCTGATTGAACGGAACGCCCAAGCGCCAAAGCTCGCGAATAATTTCGGGCGCATGTTCCGTAAGTCCCCGAATCGCTTCGGAATCTGCCAACCATACGCCCGCTTTCATCGTATCCGACGCATGCTGCTGCGGCGTATCGCTTTCTCCCATGCAGTCGAGCGCGCCGTTGATGCCGCCCTCCGCCAAAACGGATTGCGCACGCTCCGAAGGCTGAACGGAAACAATATCAGACGCTATTCCCATTTTCGCCAGTTGCAACGCCGACGAAAGCCCCGCCAGCCCCGCACCGATGATAATCGCCCGATGCATATCTACCTCCACAAAACGTTCCAGCGCAAGTAATACACGATGAAAGCCACTGCGCAAACCAGCATCAACACGCTCATCACAATCAAAACATCAATCAAAAACCGCCGAGCGTGTGTTGTGCCGAGCGCTATCATCAGCGGACGAATATTCGTGGCAATATGAATAATCAGGGCAATCACCAGCAGAATACTCGCCGCCAGTTGAATGCCGCCGAAGTCGTTCAAACGATAATAGGTTCCCTGCCGCCCCAGGAATAGAATTGCGTGGTAAACCGCCAAAAGCAGTATCGCAAGTCCGCTGATGCGGCGTATATGAAAAACGGCATTCTGCCGATAATATCCCGCTTTGGATTTGCGGCGTGTTCGTTCTGTGTCCGCAATCAGCTTGATGCCGATCAATGCGTGCACAAAAAGCAGCGCCGCCATTAAATAAGAAAGCGTTTTCAGCGCCGTGCTGACCGCCGAAGTCATTCCAACGAGCTTGAATGCGCCCGTTACGGCGTGAATCACAAGGAGCAGCAGTATCGACAGCGCCAGATAGGCATTCACTCTTCTCATGCCGCACCTCCCGTGATATTCACAACCTCTGTATTTTCCCCATAGGTCGATGCCGCTCCGAAGGCGTCTGCGTATTCGCGTGAGCACAGAATCACGTCAAACTTGCCGAAATCCGCTCGGGAGAGCAACAAAGTGCCGTTTTCCTTTTGAATGCGCATTTGATTTTCGGGCAATCTCGATTGAAGGCTCAGCGCCATATCGATGCCGCCCGCATCCGAATCCGCAACCGCACAGGAAATATCCTCGAAAATCACGCCCGGGTCGCCGCCCTGAAAGAAGGTAATCCACTGATTCAGCTTGTCGGCATTGGCGTGCAAATCCCGATTGATTAAAACAACATATTCGCCCGTCGGCGCATCCAGTATCACCGATGCGCTCGACACCGCATCCACATCGTTTCCAACCGTTTTGTAAAGACCCATTGCAAAAAAAGGCGTGCCAAACAAGAGTGCCAACGCCAAAAGGGTGAACACTCCGTGTTTCAGCACGCCTGCAATCTTCATTACTTAGCCTCCGCCTGAGAAAGCGCTTCCTTCACGGCTTCCGTGAAAGCATTGTAGTTGATGGTTGCTCCGGAGATAGCATCGATGCCGTCCAACGTTCCGTTAGAAACCAGCTGATTGGCATATTCGTCGCACGCCGCAACTGCCTTCTGCGCCTTGTTGTAGAAGTCACGATTGGCGATTGCGCCGCCTTCTTTGCCGTATTCGCTGTCCTTGAGCGTGCCGTCCGGCTCATAGCTTTTGAAGGTGCATTCACTGATTTTGCCGTCCTGAACGGTGATTTCCACCTCGCCGTAGCCGTTGCCGTCCTCGCTGCCGTCCGTGTTGGTATAAACGGAGCTGACGCCCTTATAGGTGCCGTCTACATAGCTTACCTTTTCACCGCCGCCGCACGCCGTTAAAAGCACGCATGCGGCCATCAGCAAAGTCAAAGCAATAATCTTTTTCATATTCCTACATCCCTCACACATTGAAGCGGATATGTCCGGTGAAATTCGGGTTGGTCGTTTGCTGCACGATTTTTCCGTTGCGCAGGCGAATGCAGCGCTGAGCCGTTTCGCCGACTTCGGGATCGTGGGTAACCACAATCAGCGTGGTTCCCTCTTCATGCAGCTGGCGGAAAAGCTCCACAACGATTTCTTCGTTTGCATCGTCGAGATTGCCCGTCGGTTCATCGCCCAGAATGATTTCGGGGTGATTGATCAGCGCACGAGCCACGCAAACGCGCTGCTGTTCGCCGCCCGAAAGCTCCGCCGGCAGATGCTTGGCTCGATCCGCCAAGCCCACGCGATCCAGCACTTCCATCGCTTCTTTTTCATCCGGCATGCTGTGATAATACTGCGCAAGCATTACATTCTCCAGCGCCGTAAGATAATTCACCAGATAGAATTGCTGGAAAATCAGGCCGATTTTATCGCGGCGAATATCCGTCAGCTGTTTGGCGGGCAGTTTTGCAATATCCACGCCGTCCAGAAGCACTTCGCCCTTGGTGGGCTTGTTCATGCAGCCGATAATATTCATCATCGTGCTTTTACCGGAACCGGAGGGGCCCATAATGGAAACCCATTCGCCTTTCTCCACCGTAAAGCTCGCATCATCAAGTGCATGCAAATCTCCGTAGATTTTCGAAACATGCTTAAATTCCAAAAGGCTCATTTCTATTCTCCTTTCAGCACCAGTGCCGGATCAATTTGCGTTGCGCTGCGTATGGGCAGCAAACATGCCAAACCTGTTACCGCTACAGACACCACGATTGTGATCGGAATCAGCAGAGGTCTAAATGAAATGTAGCTTGAAAATACATTTACGGATACGAATTGTGCAAAGCCGAATCCCAGCAATGCGCCGATGATGCCGCCTACACAGCCGAGCAATGCGCCTTCACCCATGAATTCGCCGATGATGCTTGCATCCGAAGCGCCGATAGCCTTGCGCAAACCGATTTCGCTGCGGCGTTCGGAAACAACGGCCGTCATCGTGGTGGCCACGCAAATCATCGTCAGTGCCAGAACAATCACCGTAACCAGCAGAACCAGCGCCTGCAGTTTGGAAAGCACCGTGGTTTCCGAAGCCGTTACGCGCTTCACGAGCTTTGCGCTCACCGATTCCACCGTTGAATTGATTTTTTCAACGTAATTGTTCAAGCCGTCCGAGCCTGTGGAAACGCTGATTTCGGCAATGTCAATCTGATCCACCGCACCGCTCAGGGCTTCCAAATCCTGCATGTCGATGTAGACATAATCTTCTTCCGCACCGCCGGTGCTGAGAATGCCTGTGATCGTGAAAGTAATGATATTGTCCGGAAGCGTGGTATCATCCGGCGTATAGCTCACTTCCACCTTTTCACCGACGGACAGATTCAGATTCTCCGCAACGCTCTGTCCAATCAGAATTTCATGCTCGTTTTCGGGCCATTCGCCGTCCACCAGCCAATACGGGCTGGTTTTCTGCGCACTCTCCATGTTCGTGCCGGTCGCCATAATCGGCTGTTCGTGAATGCGAACGGTGGTATAGCGATAGGGCGTTGCGCCAACCAGCTCCATCGAGCTGATCAGAGAGGTCGCCGATTCGAGGTCGCTCTGTGTGAAGCTCTCCCCCGTTGCCGTAAGAATCATATTGGCGCCGTAATTTCTGAATTGAGCGCCCATCTGACGGGGAACATCATAATAAATCGTTACCAAACCGGAAAGCGTCATTGCGCCCACGGCAATTGCAAGCAGCGCTACCAGCATACGTGAACGGCGGCGCACCAACGATGCGGCAACCATTCGGAAAAACATTTTTCTCTTCGTCATATTTGCCTTGCCTCCGCTTGAATCAACGTCCGTGCAATACTTCCGCAGGGGACAGCTTCAGCAGCATGCGAATTGCCGGAATGCTGCCCGCCAATGTTACCACCGCAACCAGCACGGCAACAATCGGTATCACCATCGTGCGTATCGTAATTGCCGAATTGAATACGCTTTGACCGATAATCTGCGCAAAGCCCATGCCCGCAAAGAATCCGACCACGCCGCCGCAAATTGCGGCAATCATGATTTCCGTCAACACCAGCCCCGTTACGGATCGGTTGTGTGCGCCGATGGCCTTCATCAAACCGATTTCGCTGCTGCGCTCCATAACCGAAGCGGTTACCAGATTGCTGATGCCCAGAGCCGAACCCACAAGGCTCAGCGCCATAATCAGAATCATCAGAAGCTGCGTCTTATCCAGAATCGTACCTTCGGACTGTGCCACCTGACGAACCGCAGAAGCCACGGAATCCGTGATAACCTCCTGAATCTGATAGCAAATGGAGCTGACATACGCCGTGCAATACCACGTTTCATACTGAGAAATCGTGAGCGACGAAGGATCCTTTGCCGCCTTCTTCGCCAAATCGTTGTCCGGCGTGGTCAATGCGCTTACTTCGATGGAATCGATTTTGCCATCCAGCGCATCCAGCGCCTGAACGCTGTCGAGGTTCGCATAAATCTCATTATCGGCATCATCGCCGGAAGAGTAAATGCCCACGACCGTGAATGTCGCATCGCCGGCCGTTCCGGTCACATGCAGGGAATCGCCCGCGCTCAGATTCATTTCCTTCGCAAGCGTTTCGCCGACCATTGCGCCGTTGGCGTGCGCATCGTTTTGTTCGTCCAGCCATTCGCCGTCGGTCAGTTCCCACCAGCTGCGCAGGCTGCTGATTCCCGCATCGAGCTGTTCGCCCGTGGGCAAATCCATGTGGTGGTTGAACCAGCTGCCGACCGCCGTGATGCTTGTGCCATTGTCCAAAGTGACCTGTGCATTCACAAACGGAGCATAGTCCACAATGTTGAATGCCCAGAAGATTGTTTTGATTTTTCCGAGCTCGTCTTCACGCAAATACGCGCCGCCCGTTGTTTCGCCCTCGACATCATACAAGTCGTTCACAATGGAAGACTGTTTCGGAACAACATTGATGTTTGCGCCGTAGGTCTTCAATTCCTGATTCACTTTGTCGCCGACATCCAACACCACGCTGATCATGGCCGTTGCCAGTGAAGCGCCCAGGGCAATCGTCAGGGCGATCAGCAGCATTTTCTTCCACTGGTGAAAGAACGTTCCGCGAATCATTCTCAAAAACACGCTTTTTCGCCCTCCTTATTTGAATTCGGATTCATATTCGAGCAATCCGTCAATCGGCACGATAATATAGCCGTTTTCGATTTGATAATCGATGATAATCGGATTGCATCCGCCCTTGAAGCCGATGGTATTTATGTTCATAACAACATCGCAAAGGTTGCAGACCACCTGGCCGTCCTTTTCGTAATAACCGGTTTCGCCGCAAATATCGCAGGCATCCAGTCCGATGCCGTATGCGGAGGAATTCGGCTTCTTGATTACGATAAAGCGAATCACCGTGCCCGAATCGGTCGTATAGCCGAAACGATGCAGATGGCCGTCATTCACCTGTTCGAAGGATACATACACCGCGCCGTCCTGAATCAGCGCATCCTCAATCGGAGAAAGCTCCACCTCCCGATTGGCATACGCATCCACAACGGTCAGCGTCAGAACGCTCAGCACCACGCAAACCAGAACCGTTGTGCTCCAGCGTCTGCGGAAGCGCCACTTCGCGCGGATTTTGCGATGCTCCGCCGGATTGGTATACGGCTCGTTGACGTGAATCCCCTTCAGAAGAATAATCACCGCCGCCGCAACGCCCAGCAACAGCGAGAAATAGAGGAATCCGTCGCTCCAGTTGGAGGCGTATTTGGAAATCATAAACAATGTATGGTTGCTCGAAATCATGCGTTTGGACAGCATGATACCGAATGCCGTTGCCACATCACGGAACATTTCAACGAGCAAGCCTATCAGCAAAAATGCGAAATTTGCGCCTTTGCTAAGCGAACTGCAGCACTTATAAGCGGCAAATCCCGCAAGGAAAGTCAATATCAAGCCAAACAGAACGCCAATCAGCTTTAGCAGGAAGGATGTGGAAATCATCGTTTCCTCGGCAAGCAGAATGGTGTGAGGCATTACCAGGAAAGACGGAAGGTAATTGAACAGCAACATGCATATTTCAAGGCCCAGCGCCGCACTTGCCGCAATTTCTCCGAAGTTCTTCCACTTCTTTCCGAGAAGCGCAAAGATTAAAAACAGAACAAAGGCACCCAGTGAAACGGAATAAATCCACAAATTCCACGTGCCCATGTTGATTTTATTGGTTGTCTTTTTTACAACTGTCAGCGCAATGGCGAAAATAAAGCCCAACAACATACCGACTTGCGGTATAACCATTCGCCGTGAAGAATACGCCACGCGGACAAAAGACAGTATCAATCCGCAAAGGACCATCATCGACGCAAGTTGCCGCGTCGCATCAACCAGATATTTCAGCACTTTCTTCTCCTCGCTTCATCGCACGATTGCGCCGTGCCCGGGATTTCTCGCAGGACACGACGCAATCTGCCTGAATCAACAGGTTTTAAGAATACAGTGGATTACCACTCCTGGGGAACATAGTCCCAACCTTCGAAGGTGCAGGTGAGGTTGCCATCTGCGAACCAGGTGTCAACTTCCGGGCTGTGGAAGGTGAAGGTCAGGGTGTAGGTGTCAGCGTTCGGCAGAGCGATGTTGGCGCCGTAGTGCGGGCCATCGGAAGCGCTCATCTCCATGAAGGTGCCTTCAGCTGCAACAGTGCCGTCAGAAGCGGTCACGGTGTAGTCAACGGTCAGGTACGGAACCCAGTCGCCTACGCCATAGCCGAGGTCGTTCTGCAGAGCAGAAACGTCGCACTCAAGGTGAATGTCGAAGCCTTCGATGCTCTCGTTGCCATTGGACATGGGAACGGGCTGGAAGTACACGGCAGAAACATTCAGGAAACCAACCTCTTCGTCTTCGAAGATCGGGTACTCGGTGAAGCCTGCAGCCTCACCGGGAGCGGCTACTTCCGCAACTGCGGAGAAAGCCATCATGCTCATTGCCATCATGGCTACGAGCACCAGGGACAGGAGCTTTTTCATTGGTTTTTCCTCCTAAAAGATTTTTTATAATTTCCGGTCGAACCGGGAATTACCGTTTATTTGGTGAGCTTCTTCTGTGCGAGAACCTCTTCTACAACCTCACGGATTGTAGCACGCAATGCGGCATCTTCTGCCTTGCGCTTTTCTTCGGCAGCCTTGGCGGCTTCCTCTGCTCTGCGGGCTTCCGCTTCGGCGTGAATCTTGTTGTTCTTCTTCGTCTGAATCACGAAAATCACAACGGTCACAACCAGCAGCAGGAACTGCGGGAGCAAGGTTTGCAGCGTCGGGTAAATGCCCAGCACGTCCAGAACATCATTGGTGGGAATCCACTGCAGCCATTCCGGAGAAATGTAAGCAATCACATCGCCTTCGATGAGTTCCTTGATACCTGCGCCCAGGAAAGAGATGGACATCAGGAACATCAAAACGCTCGTTGCGGTGAAGAACGGCTTGAGCGGAATCTTCACAGACAGGAAGTGGATGGCCAGGTAGACGAACACCAGAACCACACAACCGACGATGAATCCCGACCAAACGCTTCCGCGGCTGTAATCGCCGTTGAGCATCGGCTGGTAGAACAGAACCACTTCTGCGCCCTCACGGAACACTGCAAGGAATGCGGTGAATGCCAGCGCCATGCTGCTGCCGTTGGCACGCTGCGTCTTGGACTTGATGTAGCCCGTCCACGCATCGGTTTCGGACTTGGAAAGCATCCAGTTGCTGACGTAGTACAATACGCAAACAGCCAGCAATGCGGTTACGCCTTCGATGATTTCCTGAGAAGCGGTATTCGCCAGCTTGATTGCATTGAGCAGCCATGCGAGTGCGAAGCTCATCACGATGCCCAGAATCGATCCGATATAAACCGGAGTGAGCGTCTTTCTGCGGCGATTCACATCTTCGCCTGCCGCCTTGCGCAGATACGCGATGATGGCGCCGACAATCAGAATCGCCTCAAAGCCTTCGCGAACAATGATGGAGAAGCAGGCCGCGAATGCCGCAGTCGCCTTCGCCGAGGAAGTGTTCGTGGTGGTCGAGCTGTCGGAGCTTTCGGAGCTGTCGCTTACGCCGTCCAGAACATTCGCATCGCTGTGAATCATTGCTTTCAGCGCTTCAATCTCGGTTTTGAAATCTTCAAGGTCGCCTTCCTTCTTGGCAACGGCCTTGGCCGCCGAGAACTGAAGCTCAACCTCGGTTTTGCGCGAACCGGAAATATAGCCCATCGCAATGCGCTCGAAACCGGTGGTTTCGTAATAGCCGTAATAGCCGTCATTCACGCAATCATAAGCGCCTTTGTAATCGCCCGCTTCAAACAGCGCAATGCCCTGATCGAAGACGGCGTCCATCGCATCTGCGACGTTGTTCCATGTGGAAGAAGGTTGACCGGAAGCCTGATATTCAGCCCATGTGGAATAATACGTATCCGATTCCGCCAATACCGACTGCATCGCACATACCAGTGCGAGAAGCAAAACCAGCATCAGTGAAATCCGCTTCCACAACCTGCTCGAAGCACAGGATTTCATAGGATCTTCACTCCTTTATCTGTAGTTGACCGTTATTCATAATGCAGTTCACATCGGCGATATCGACAACGTCACTGTCATGAGTAACCACAAACACGGTTTTTCCGCTTTCGGCAACACTGCGAAGCATTTTCAGAACAATCTGCGCATTCGAAGCGTCCAAATCCGCCGTCGGTTCATCCGCAAACACAACCTCGGGTTCGCAAATCAACGCTCTCGCCACCGCCATGCGCCGCATTTCGCCTCCGGACAATTCAGACGGCATCACATTTGCCAAATCGGCAATGCTCATCTGCTCCAGAAGTTCTTTCGCGCGCTCGACATTGGCCTTTTCGTTTCGAAGCGTTTGCGGCAAAAGCACGTTTTCGAGAACCGTCAGCGCATGCAATGCGGTTTGTCCCTGCGGAATCACGCCGAAGTGTTTCCCGCGAAATTCGGAAAGCGTTCGATCGTTCATCGCATAAAGGTCTTGTTCCCCCAGCAGCACATGGCCTTTGCTGGGCTGAAGAATGCCGCTGAGCATATTGAGCAATGTGCTCTTTCCGCTGCCCGACGGGCCGCTGAGCACCGTTACCGCACCTTCACGCAGGGCAATGCTCGTTTCCTGAACCGCCCAGAAAACATTGCTGTCCGCACGCTTTCTCAAAAACTGTCGGGCAATCCCTTCTGCTCGGAGTATCATTTAATTCTCTCCTCTCAGAATCACTGCCGCATCGATTCGGCTGATACGATATGCGCTGACCGCCGCGGAAAGCGCTCCCGCCAGAACGGAAACCGCCACTGCGATAATCGTCAGCAATGCCATGCCGGAGAAAGACGGAAGCAGGAACGGCATATCCAATGCGCTTTCGATGTTGTATTTGAACAGATTCGCAAGCAGCAGACCGATTAACTCACCCACAATGCTTCCGACGCCGCAGGTCAGCAAACTTTCCTTCATCAGTTCGCCCGCCAGTTTGCGCCGCGATGCGCCCATCACCCGAAGAATGGCGAATTCCTTGCGGCGTTCATTGCTGATCATCGCAAACGTCAGCATCAGAATCACCGCAACCAGAAGCCATACCGCAAAAATCAAAATGCCTGCCAGCGAAGAAACCTCTCCGATTTTTCCCGAAACATCGGCAACCATGTTCTGCGTTTGAACGGCCTGAACGCCTCTGACGTGAATATTGATATCGTTGAGCACTTCCTCAACGGAATATCCGTCGGCAACATTGATCAGTATGCTCGAAACAATCTCATCGGGATTCACATCGCCGAAGTCGAAAATCTGAGCTTCCTTTGCGTGGGTAATCAGCTCTTTGATGGTGTTGATATTCGCATACACCGCCGTGTCCAGATACGTTCCGGTTTCATCCAGCCTTGCGGCAACCTTCACATCCGTTCCGTAGAACGTCAGCGTGTCTCCCGCAAAAGCGTTGAGCTTGCAGCCCACCAGCACTTCCATGTCTTCAAGCGTATCCCGATAGGAAAGCTCAACCCACGGGGTGATGGTGAAATCGGTTTCGGGGTCGAATCCGATAATCTGAACCTTGTAAGAACAGCAGCTCGAGCTCGCACTGGCCAGATAGAACTGCTCGGACATTTCGCCGATTCCGTCCATGCCGGCGATTTTGTCGACCAGCGAATTGCTCATATAGAAGTAACCGGGGTTTCCCTGAAGAATCATGTCTTCCAGTTTGGACTGCGTGGCCGCCTTATACGGAACCACCATAATGTCCGCACCGAGGCGCGCCTGCAATGATTCCAATCCGCTTTGCAAGCCCGTGACGGTCAAAGACCCCAGAAGCACAATCATGCAAAGCAGCAGCGAAAGCACCGTCAGCGCCACAGTCCGTCCCGGCTTGCGCGTGCAGTTTTTTCTCGCAAGCTCGATACTCATGCTTTCCTCCCGCGCACGTTGAGCAGTAAATCAACAACCGTCAAAACAAGAATCACGACAGAAAAACCGATTACGCACGGGCGCATCGTCGCGCGGCAACGCATGTCCGGCATCATGCACAGGTGAATCAGTCCGCCGGGCAAAACCATGGACAGAACGGAAACCGGAATCATCGCCGTAAGCAGACCCGTTTTCACGTCCGCATTGCGCATGCACACGAGAACCACCGAAAGAACCGTTGCGACAATCGCCGTTCCGAAAACAGCCTCTCCCGCCCAATGGCAGGCCATGTAGGTTCCTTCATCAGTTGCCCCGCAAGGCTTGAAAAACGTCTTAATGCCGATCAGCGCCAGCGCATTCAAAATCAAAAGACCGATTTCAACCCACTTGCAACCGCTTTTCTTCATGTTTGACCCCTCTAATTTTAGTTACAATCCTCTAACCTAATCCGTTTGAAAAGTGCTTCCCTTTGAAGCACAACGGTAAGCCGACGGGGTAATGCCCATCATCTTTTTATACACCTGCGTGAAATGCGCCGGCGTCTTAAAGCCCACACAAGCGGCGATGTACGCAATGCTGTATTGATCCTGCACCAGCATCACATTCGCGCGTTCGCACCGTTTCCGATTGAAATACGCAAGCGGCGTCTGCCCCGTTTCCCTTTTGAATACGCGCAGGAGATAATTCTTTTCAACGCGCATCTGAGCGGCGAGGCTTTCCAAATCATACGGCGATTCGAAGTTGCTTTCCAGCCACGCGCAGGCCTTCTTTACTGTTTCCTTCGGTGCACCTTCCCAGCCTGCCTTTTCGGGGCAACATCTTCGGCAAGGGCGATAGCCGTTCGCAATCGCTTCCTCTGCATTCTCGAAAACCACAATGTTCTCGGCTTTGCAGTGCTTTTTGCGGCAGTTCGGACGGCAGAAAATCTTGGTGGTTTTCACGCCGTAGCAGAATTCTTTGTCACAATGCGTCAAATCTTTCTGCGTCATGACTGCCTCCAATTCCGACTTTTTCAGTAAAGGTTAGTCCCAACTAACTGCGTAGGGTATTATAGCACAGCTTTGTTGATTTGAATTATCCAAAATCAACTTTATATTCGTATTTGCCATAAATTAACGATATGCATGAAATTCGCCCGAAAATCAAAGGCAGCTCCCGAAGTACAGCACAATCGGGAACTGCCTTACCTTAATCGATTCGTATTCTGAAACAAATGGGATTGGCGCTGTTGAAATCACTATCGGCTTTGATTTCCAGGGCATCGCCGTTTCTTTCGAATTCAAGGTTTTTGCCGGTTGACAGCAGCGTTACATCCTTGACTATGAAATCGTGGCGCGCATTCTTTTTCAAGGCCTTTATCGAAACATTCTTTCCGTCGGGGCGCATCTGGAAGGCGTATACACAGCCGTTTTTGTATGTGAATCTGAAATCCTTTTCCGTAAACGGCTTTTCCTGCGAATCTTTGAAAAAGCCCGCTTCGCTGTTGACTTCGCCCTCGCCGAATTGCTTCCAGAATGTTGTTCCGTAAATGCCTTCGCCGTTCAGATTCATCCATGCGCCGAGCTCTTTGAGTCCGTAAATGCCTTCGCCGTTCAGATTCATCCATGCGCCGAGCTCTTTGAGCACTTGCGTTTCCTCGTCGGTAATGGTTCCGTCCGATTTCGGGCCGATATTCAGAAGCAGCATTCCGTTTTTGCTGACAATGTCAATCAAATCGGTAATAATTTGCCTGGCGGTTTTATATTCGTTATCCTTCCGATAGCCCCACGATTCCTTGCCGATGGCCGTATCCGTCTGCCACGGAAGCGGCGATATATCCGTAAGTGCGCCGCGCTCAACATCGAAGGTGGCGACCGTCGGCGCAAAGGCCTCGTGCTTGTAGTTGATGGTAACCTCTTCTCCCCATTCTTCCGCCCTGTTGTAATAGTAGGCGCAAACCTTTTTCAGATACGGTTTGAAGGAATGATTGTGAATCCACCAGTCGAAATACAGAATCTTCGGCTGATACTTGTCGATCAATTCACAGGTGCGCACAAGCCAGTCCTCAAGCCATTCTTTGCTCGCTCCCGTGGCGCAGGTATCGGCCGTCGTCTGATGAATATTGTCGCTGTCGAATTCGGGGGCGTGAAAGGCAGGGCCGTAAAAATCTCTGTACGCTTCATCATTCACATCGCTGTCAAAGGTTCGGCCCATATTCATAAAGAAATAGTGTTCCGCCCGATGCGTTGAAGCGCAAAATGTCAAGCCGTTCTCCTCGCAGGCTTTCTTTATCTCCCCCACCACATCGCGGCAAGGGCCCATTTGCTTTGCGTTCCAGCGGTTGAATTCCGTGTCATACATCGCAAAGCCGTCGTGATGCTCGCACACGGGCATCACATATTTCGCGCCGCTCTCCTTAAAGAGCGCCGCCCATTGATTCGCATCGAATTTTTCGGCCTTGAACATCGGAATAAAGTCCTTGTAGCCGAAAACCTTCTGATTGCCATAGGTGGTAACATGGTGCCCGAATTCACGTTGATTGATGTCGTACATATTTCTCGGATACCATTCGTTGCCGTATGCGGGCACGCTGTAAATGCCCCAATGAATAAAAATGCCCAGCTTGTCCCGATAATACCAATCGGGCGTTTTGTGACCGGACAGCGATTCCCATGTGTCTTTATATTTCCCGTTTGCGATGACTTCGTCAATCTGCTTTAAATATTCCTTAACTTTCATATCCTTCTCCTTTATCGAATTTACCGATTCTATTATCCGTTAAAGCAGACGATATGTCAAGAACTTTATCTTACCTTTTTCATTTGACCGATACAAAACTGCGTGCAAAGCCCCGTGAACAATCCCGCAACAATGCCGCCCAATGCCAGAACGGGCAGATACGCAATCAAAGACGGCGTTTGCGTAACCAGAAGTGCCACGGCGAGCTGACCGATGTTGTGCGCCAGTGCGCCGAGCACGCCCGCCACCCATATCTGCTTTTCCGATACGATTTTATGCAGAATCAGAATCACGAAATAGCTCACGGCACCGCCGCAGGCGCTGTACATCAGTGCCGAAACATTCCCGCAAACCAGTGCGCCCAGCAGTATTCTGCAACCCAGAATGAGCGCCGCATCCGCCGGAGAAAGGGCAAACATGGCAAAAAGCGTGATGATATTGCTCAATCCCAGCTTGATTCCCGGAACGGGCGTTAATCCGGGCAGCAGCAATTCCAGCGAAAATATAATCAGCGCAACGCCGGTCAATATGGCATCGCGCGTCAGGCGGCGTGTTGACATACTTCTGTTCCTTTCAGCCGATCACGGCATCAAATTCGAAATCCGCATTCTCCGATACCGACGAAGAAGCCTGAATCACGAGCTTATGCGGCAAACAGACAATCGGCACGCTTCCCGTAAGCACGCCGCTTTGAACGCAAATCTGGTCCCGACAATCCGCCGCAATCATGCGAATACGGCCATCGGAAACTTCAATCGTGTTGTAGCCGTCATCGGTTTCGATGGTAAAAACGGCATCCTCTTCAAGAGACACGCGGCGAATGCAATTTCCGTTTTGATAAATCTCGGCATACATAATTTCCGTATCCGTGCGCATCATGATTATCGCAATCAGACAGATTATTGCGATGATTCCGACCGCCGCAATCCAAACGAACGTGGGCAATGCGGGCTTTTGTTTTTGATGCATATCGTTTTCCTCAGCGTTCAATCCATTGAATGGTTTTGTCGGAATAGGAATCGGAGATTTTCAGGCAATCCCGCAATCCTTCGGTAATCATCAACCCGTCCGCATTCAGAAGCAACGCTTCCACATCATCATGCGCCTGAAGCCATGCGCAGGCCTTTTCACTGCCCATTACGAACAGCGCCGTGGACAGTGCATCGCACCGCGCGCCGTTTTTGCCGATTACCGTTACCGAAAGCAAATCTCCCGAAACCGGACGTCCCGTAAACGGGTTGAAAATATGTCCGTATCGAATGCCGTCGGCCTCGAAATAGCGTTCATACGCCCCCGAAGTAACCACTGCGCTGTCGGAAACCGAAAGGGCCGCAATATATCCGTCGCCGTCGGGGCTTTGAATGCCTATGCGCCATGCATCGCCGTTTTCTTTGTTGCCGACGCAATAAACATTGCCGCCCAAATCCATCAATGCGCTTTCGACGCCGTTTTCACGCAGTAACTGCGCCAGAACATCCGATGCATATCCCTTGGCGATGCTTCCGAAATCAATCATCACGCCTTCAGGCAGCTGAATGGTCGAATCGGATACCGAAACGGTGCGATAATCAACGTAAGTCAGCAGATTGGCGATTTCATCGTCCGAAGGCACGCGATAATCGCCCGTTGTAAAGCCCCACGCCCGAACAATCGGGTAAAGCGTGATATCGAGAGCGCCCTCCGTTTCCTCCCCCATCTCAAGTGCGAATTCAACCAGCGAACGCACTTCGTCGTCTGCTTCCACCGCCTCATGGGCATTCAACTGCGCAATCTGACTTTCGGAATCGGTAACGGAGAGTTTCTTTTCCAAATCCGCGATTTTCGCCTCGCATTGATCCAACAGCGTTTCCTCTGCCGACGGCACCTGCAATGTCATCACCGTATCCATCGCAAAGAAGGTGCGGCTCTGCGCCGCCTGTGCGGGTGCGCAAATCAGCAAAATAAGAACAAGCAATACAGCAACTCGGGCAGTCATAGTTCCTCCGTAAGTTAAGCATGTCTAATTGAAATGAGTTTACCATACATCTCCCGATATGTCAATCCGAAGAAATCAACCCGCCTTTTTTACGGAGATAATCAATCTCGCCATCATTTCCACGAAAAGCCCTCCTTGTTTTTCTCGAATGCTCAAATCATACTCCGAAATGCGGAAAATGACCATCCCCTGTGGGTAGAATTTGCGTAGAACGGCGATTTTCTTCGTATTCGGCATAAATAACAGCACGCACAACGCAAATAATCAACAAAGTAAATCGCACATGCGTGAATTCAAAAAGAACCGACCGCTTCAAAATGAAGAGTCGGTTCTTTTTCAAATCTGCTTTATTGCTTCATCAACGCTTCAACCTGTTCCATCGTGGGCATACCGCTCTGCGCACCGAATGCGGTAACCGCCAATGCTCCTGCGGCATTCGCCAGTTTCACCGCTTCTTCAATGGAAAGATTCATCGCCAGTCCTGCGGCAAAGCCTGCGTTGAAGGTATCGCCCGCCGCCGTGGTGTCTACGGCTTTCACCTTGAATCCGGGAACGTGCGTGATTCCGTTCGCCGTGCCGATATACGCTCCGCTGCCGCCGCGCTTATGAATCACCGTGCAGTGATTGTTTTGAATCAGATGATTGATGCGCTCCTCCGGCGTTGCGTTCTCGGGCAATTCGGGCGTTATGATGGCCAGTTCCGTTTCATTCGGCGTGACATAGTCCACCCGACTGAGCGTTTCCTCGGAAAGCGCCACCGCCGGAGCGGGATCGAGCAATATCGTCTTGCCCATCGCATGCAATCTGCGAATGCATTCCTCAACCGTATCCTTCGGAATTTCCAGCTGCAGCAGGAAAATATCGCAATCCTTCGTCTGTTCCAGCACCGTATCCAGCCATGCCGCATCGCAAAGACCGTTTGCGCCCGCAACAACGATGATGCTGTTTTCTCCCGAAGCATCCACGGCGATGTCCGCGATGCCCGTGGATACGCCGTTCTCAACGCCTATCGCCGAAGTATCCACGCCTGTTTTACGAAAATGCTCCAAATACTGTTCTCCGAACGAATCCTTACCGACCTTGCCCGCCATTTTCACGGGAATACCCAGTTTGGCAAGTGCGATTGCCTGATTGGCTCCCTTGCCGCCCGGAACGGTTTGAAACGAATTTCCGTTCAAGGTTTCACCCGGCTTGGCGAATCTAGGCACGCTGATTACCATATCCATATTGATTGAGCCGATTACGGCACATTTTTTCATGCAATCTCTCCTTATCAATCAAAATTTGCAAGTTTTTTGAACATATCCTTGAATATGCGATTTCTGTGGCAGAAATACGCTTCTCGGATGAAATGGCGGCGCTCATCATGCGCCCAATGGCTGTCTTCCGTGAGCATCGGACTGTGCACCAGCTTCGTCGGCACCCAATCGGGATTGATCAGATAGCCGATGACCGACACGTCCCAAATCTCCTTCGCCCAACCGAAGTGATCCGATTCATATGCCGAATACAGCTCCACCAACGCATCGCACAGCGCATTCTTTCCGCCGATGCATTCACGCAGTTCCGCAACGGTCGACAGCATGTGCGATGCCACGCCCCAGCAGGGAATCAGCACAAACGGCACGCCGCTGTCGAGCACGGTATTCGCCGCAAACACGTCCTGACTTAAATTGAATTCCGTGGCGAACGGGAAACTCGTCGGCTGACCGCCCAGCCAGACCACAACGATTTTCCGCGCAATCGCCGGCTCCATCAGAAGTGCGGAAGCGACATTTGTAATCGCACCGATAGCCGCCACATACAGCGGTTTGTCGTCGGGGCGCTTCATGGCTCTCTCGATTAAATCCCGCGCGGCGGGGCTGTCCACGGGCGTGCGGGCATCCTTCATGTATTCTTCGGAACCCTTGAATACCAGCCCGTCGGGCGTGCGATGCATTTTCCCCAGCAGGCGAACGATTTCGTTGTAGCTCTTTTCCATGCCGTCGGCAGGGTCGGTGGAACGGTCGTTGAAAAACGGAGCGGCATACACCGCTTCCACATTCAGCCGTTCGGGCGACAGCAGGCAATAGGAAAGCGCAAACTGGTCGTCTACTTCATTATACGTGTCGGTGTCAAGCACCATGTCGATTTTGCCCTCGGGCATGGTCAGACGCTGAATCATTTCCACATCGGACAGCATCGGCCAATGAATTTTTTCTTTATCGAACATCTTGGGTTGTCCTTATCCTATTTCGATTGTCTTTCCGAGTTCGCTTGATTCTATGGCGGCGAATATCGCACGCATTGCATACAGCACGCTCTTTCCCGAAATGCTCGGTTCTCTGTGGTTCACCAGGCAATCTATCCATTCATCGATGATTCCGGATTTGGTCTGATTGTCGTTGGTTTGAATGCTCTCCACATCGTAGTAATAGGTTTCGCCGTTTTTCTTGTTCACGATAATCGAATGGTTGGGATCATCGTAAATGCGCATGATGCCCTCGCTTCCGTACAGAATCGTCGAATTGTCTTCGCAATGCCCGTAATACGTCCACGAAGCGGTCATGGTTGCCATAACGCCGTTTTCCAGTTCGTAAATGCACATCGCATTATCATCGACATCGATGAGCGAACCGTCCGCCGAACGCTTATCCAGCGTTGCCAATCTCGCCGTTACCCGAACAATATGCGAATCGCACAAAAACTGAAGGATATCCGTTTTATGCACGCCGAGGTCCGCCATTGCGCCCATTTTGGCAACCTTTTTATCGAAGAACCATGTTTTCTTGCCCGCATCGATGGACCATGTTTCGGGACCGCCGTGTCCGAATGTCGTTCCGGCGGTAATGATTCTTCCGATTTCGCCCCTTTCGAGAAGCTCTTTTGCCTTCACATGCGCTTTCGCCAATCGCTGATTGTGGCCGATCATCAGCGTTCTGCCCGTTTCCTGCGCAACGGCTACCATTTCTTCGCAATCTTCCATGGTTATCGCCATCGGCTTTTCACACAGAACGTCTTTCCCCGCCTTCATTGCGGCAATCGACAGCGGGGCGTGAAACACGTTGGCGGCACAAATCGACACCGCCTGAATATTCTCATCCGCAAACATTTCCTCGGCAGACGCATAAGCCCTGGCGTGATATTTCTCCGCCAATTCCGCCGCTCTTTGTGCGTTAACATCGTAAAAGCCCACAATGCAAGCGTCGGGATTCTCCAGATATTCCGGGATATGCCTGATTTGAGCGATTTTTCCGCATCCGACAATGCCTACGTTAATCATTGCTTGATACTTCCTTCCGAATGTTATTTACGGGAATATTTTATGATTCTGTTTTAATTATAATGATTTTATCGAATTTTGCAATAGCGGTTTGCAGAATTCGGGGCAAAAAAACCATCGGCACCGATGAATGCCGACGGTTTCGGGAAATATCGCTTCAAAGCACATGGTAATACGGGCAGATATCTTCATAGTGTCCGTCTTTCATGCGAAAGCCCTTCGGAATCGTTCCGAGCTGAATAAAGCCGAGGCGTTCGTAAAGATGCCGTGCGTGAATATTCGTTGCCACAACCGCATTGAATTGCAAAACGCCGAAACGATGCGCTCTCCCCTGTTCCAAACAGTCCGTTACCAGTTTTTCGCCGATATGCTTTCCGCGCGCATCGCGGGATACGGCATAGCTGGCATTGCAAATGTGTCCGCAGCGCCCGACATTGTTCGGATGAAGAATATACAACCCGCATATCGAATGCGTGTCGGTATCCTCCGCAACGGCCGAATAGGTCTGCTGTTCGAAGAACGCCTTGCCGCTCGTGTCGGTCAGAAGCTCCTCTTGCGGAAACGCAACGCCGTCTTCGACCACTTCGTTCCAGATTCGAATCATTTCGGATAAATCATCGGCTGTATAAGCCCGCACCTGAATATTCACGTTAAACGCTTCCCTTTTATTTTTTTCCGACAAGCAGCGTCGAGCCTTTCAGCATCAGCTGTTTTGCCTCTTTCGGGGACATGAACCGCCCCTTCGTGGTGTCGATCAGTTCAACCTTCTCATAGCCCTGCCGCTTGAGTTCTTCGACAAATGCCTGCATATCTCCGTAGCGCGACTGCGACATCAAATCGTGAATGGCGAATGTTCCGCCCTTTTTCAGAACGCGCAGCGTTTCCAGAAGCAGCGTCTGCTTGTTTACGCCCGAAATATTATGATAGACATAATTGCTGGTTACCGCATCGAAAGCGGCATCGGGGAAATCGAGTTTAACGGCGTTGCCCGGACGGAATTCGGTATTCGGCGCATGCTCGGCCTTCGCATTGTTCTCGCACAGCGTTTTGCTGAAGGAGGCGTATTCCTTGCCCCAGCGGTCGATGCCGATCATCTTTCCCTGCGGATTGCGTTTCGCACAGGCAACGGTCAATGCGCCGCTGCCGCAGCCGATATCCAAACCCACGCCGCCCTCGGGCAGGTGAATGTATTCGGCGGTTCCGTCGATAATCTGCTTCGACAGTTTCCGTTCGCCGTCATAAGAGAAAGCCTTGTATGCGGAAATGCTCCACAAAGTATAATAACCGCAAATCAGCAGCCCGATTCCGAACAGAATTCCCAAAACAATGCGCCACGGGCCGTGCACCGCACATCCGAACGCCCCGAAAACCAGCAGTCCAATCAAACACAGCACGGTTCCCGCCGCCAGCGAGCCGACCATTCCCTTCGGCACCCAATTCTTGTAATTCGGCTTCATTGTTCAATTCTCCTTCCGATTTCATAGATTTAAGATTGAGTTAGTTACTTCTAACTCACCGTCATTGTAGCACTTTGCGTTGTGAAAATCAACCGAATTCTTTCCGAATCGGGTTAAGAATGTATATTAAAAGAGCCGTCTCCGATTCGGAAACGGCTCTTGCGATACACTGATTAAATAAGGCGGTAAACCAAGCGGTAATTTTTTGAAAGATACGATTGTAGAAGAGGGATAGCTTGACTTTTGTAAGAAGGAGGGCGAAAACCCGAAAGGGCTTCCGAGTCTGTCAATGGCAGACCGACAGATTCATTTAATCCATCGCCCGATTATCGGATTCGCCGCCAAATCAATCAGAGAATCTCTTACGGACGCTGACCCATGCCGCCTTCAAGCGTGATGGTTTCGCCGGACATATATTTGAAATCGGGATTCGCAAGCTGCACGCAAACGCGGCCGATTTCAAGCTCTGCATCGCCGAAATGTCCCATCGGCGGCATTTTTACATTCGCCTTGAATGCATCGGGATAAGCCTTCTGGAACTTCTCCAGCTGAGCCGTCCATGCCAGCGGGCAAACGATATTCACGTTGATGCCGTCCACGCCCCATTCCGTGGCCGCCACGCGCGTCAGACCGCGAATGCCTTCCTTCGCCGCCGCATACGCACACTGTCCCGCATTGCCGAACAGACCTGCGCCGGAAGCAAAGTTGATTACGCTGCCGTGGGATTCCTTCAAATACGGATAGCAGGCTTTCATGTAATAGAACGTTGCATACAGTCCGGAATAAAGGGTCAAATCCAGCTGCTCGGTCGTATGCTGTGCAAGCGGAACGCCGGAAGCGGAGGCCTGAGCGTTGTTAATCAGAACCTGAATGCCGCCGAACTTCTCCACTGCCTGCGAAACCACGTTCTGAACAACCGCTTCGTTGTCTGCGCCCGCGGAAACATCTGCCTGAATCGGCAGTACGTGCACGCCGTAAATGCTTTCCAATTCATCCTTGGCGTCTTCCAGCTTCTTCACATTGCGTCCCGTGATTACCAGATTGGCGCCTTCCTTTGCATATGCGGTTGCGATTCCGTAACCGATAGAGCCGCAGCGTCCGTCCTCAAGTACCGCACGGCCTGCGCCCGTAATGATTGCTGTTTTTCCCTTCAAAAATCCCATATTCAATGCCTCCTTTTGTTGCGGATGTCGAAAACCAAACGGGTTTTCAAGCCTGCTTTCGCAGACTGCCGACGACAAAATCAAAGCTTTCGTCGCAACACCTTGATACCAGTATATCGCATTTCCGTGAATATTCAAATTGAAATTTTCAATAATTCTATAGACATTTATAATCGTTTGTGATATATTATAGAAGATGAAAAGGGGGCGCAAATCATGAATCTTGATCATCTTCGATATTTTGTAACGCTTGCGGGAATTCAGCATTATACCAAAGCCGCGGAAATGCTGTCGATCACGCAGCCGAGTTTGAGCCATGCGATTGCACAAATGGAAGACGAATTGGGCGTTCCTCTGTTTGCGAAAAGCGGTCGAAACGTGGTTCTCACGCAATACGGAGAGCATTTTCTTCAATACACGAAAAAATCGCTTGAAATACTGGACGAAGGCATCGAAGCCGTTCGGCGAAATGCGGGGCAGAACGTGATTATCCGCATGGGATTCTGCACGCCGTTGGGCGCCGCTTTCGTGCCGCGCATGAGCGCCGGTTTTTTGAAAAAGCATCCGAACACGCAGTTCTCGTTTCGTGAAGACGATGCGCCGCATCTTTGGAACGGGCTGGCGGCGGGCGAATACGATGTGATATTCTGCGAAGCGCCGATATCGAAGCCCGAATTCGAAATTTTCCCCGTGCATCGCAAGGAATGGGTTCTGATTGTGCAAAAGGGAAGCGCACTGGCAAAGCGAAAGGAAATCACGCTTCAGGAAATTGCCGATGAAAGGCTGATTCTGTTTCCAAAGGGAACCATGCCCGGAAAGACCACGGAGCTCATGTTTGAAAACGCAGGTGTTTCGCCGCAAGTCGTCTACGAAGCGGATTCAAAATCGGCGATGGCTGGACTGGTGGCGCAGGGACTGGGCGTGGCGCTCGTTCTGAAAGAAAGCGCCGAGCAGATGTCGCAGGTGGATGCCGTTCCCCTGAATCCCACCTATGACGACCAGCCCTTCTGCATGATTCACGCAAAAAAGAAATTCATGCCCGAAACGGTTCGGGATTTTTGCAAATATGTGTATGAACAGTCGGTGGTTGAAACGGAGAAACCCGATTCATCGGTGGGATGAATCGGGTTTCGGAGAGTTATTTATTTTTCGTCCGGCGTCGGTTCGATTTGAAGCACGGTCACTTTGATTTCATCAACGCGATGATTATCAACCTTCGTGACCTGAATATGCTTTCCTTCGCAATCAAACGCATCGCCGACCTGCGGCACGCGCCCGAAATGCTCCATCACCCAGCCGCTCACGGACACCATTTCAGAATCGCTTTTCAGGTTGAATTGTTCGGCAAAATCGGCGTAATTCATCGCCGCATCCGCAATATACGCATTCGCCGAGAGCTTGCGAACGAGCACTTCTTCCTCATCGTGCTCGTCCCAAATCTCGCCGACGAGCTCTTCGAGAATGTCTTCCATCGTCACGATGCCGCAAGTGCCGCCGTATTCATCGATAACCACCGCAACGTGCGTTTTGCCCCGCTGCAATTTCTTGAGAATCAGGCTGATCGGCTCGTTTTCCAGAACGAAAATGGCCGGCGAAAGGATTTCCCGAATCGGTTTGTCGGTAACGCCCGTGCCGACATAAAAATCCTTCTGGTGAAGCGTTCCGAGAATATTATCGATATTGTCCCGATAAATCAGCAGGCGCGAATACTTTGTTTCGTTGAACATCTGCGCAATGCGCTCTTTATCGGCCTCCACGGGCAACGCCGCCAAATCCACTCGATGAATCAGCACGTCCCGCGCTTCCTGCTCGGAGAATTCAATGGCGTTTTTCAGCAAACCGCCTTCGTTTTCATCGATGCTGCCCTCCTGCTGAACCTCGTCCACCATCATCAAAAGCTCCTCCTGCGACATTTTGCCGCTGGGCTGAAGGCGGAATATCTTATTCAGCAGCTTTTTCCAAAGGGAGAATACAAACGTAAGCGGCGTGAGAATCCAGATGATGCATCGAATAATCGGTGCGGAAAACAGCACAAACTGTTCGGCGCAGTCCTTCGCAATGCTCTTCGGGGAGATTTCGCCGAATATCAGCACCGCCACGGTGCTTACAACCGTTGAAACCGTTGCGCCGATATCGCCCAGTTCACGCGTAAACAGCACCGTCGCCAGCGATGCCATGAGAATATTCACAATGTTATTGCCGATGAGAATGCTTGAAATCAGCTTATCATAGCGTTCGTCAAGCTCGCAAACAATCTTCGCACGGGCATTTCCTTTTTCGGCAAGGGTCTTGATTTTCGTTTTATTCATCGACAGAAAAGCGGTTTCCGTTGCGGAAAAATAAGCCGAGAAAATCAAACATACAACCACAATCAATATATAAGAAACAGTACTCACAAACAGAACTCCTTTGATTCGTCATGCATAAAATACAACAAAACACATCCACCCCGCTCAAATGCGGCGCAGACATGCTAACATATCATATGACGGATCAAACGATCGTAATTCCCGGGATCATCGCATCGGTCGTTGTCCATGCTGTAAAAAGCCCTTCCTTTCGCAAAATTCTTTATTCTATTATAATATTCTTTTCAATATTTGTCAACGGAGAAATTACGCTAAAACGGCGCCGTGCTTTACACACAGCGCCGCTTATTGCTCTATTCAACCCGAATCGGATTATGCCGAGGGCTGAGTGTCTTCGGGCAGTTCGAGCTGAATCTGCTCAAGTTCGGGCTCGGCGTACACCAGTTCCGGCGCACTCTTGCCGTTCACCGCATCCGAAGTAATGATACACTTTTTCACATTCTCCATCGACGGAAGCTCGTACATGGTATCCATCATCGCACCTTCGATGATTGCACGAAGGCCGCGTGCGCCGCTCTTTCGGGCGAGTGCTTTGCGGGCGATGGTGCGCAGCGCATCTTCGGTGAATTCAAGCTCCACATCGTCAAAGCCCAGCAATTTCGTATACTGGCGAACGAGCGCATTTTTCGGCTCGGTCAGTATGCGCATCAGGGCTTCTTCATCCAGCGAAGACAGCGTGACCATAATCGGCAAACGACCCACAAATTCGGGAATCAAGCCGAATTTCAGCAAATCCTCGGGGCGCACCTGCGACATAATTTCTTTGTCCGTGCGTTCGGTTTTGGAGCGAACGTCCGCGCCGAAGCCCATCGTCTTTTTGCCGATACGGTTTTCGACAATCTGCTCGATGCCGTCGAATGCGCCGCCGCAGATGAACAGGATATTCGTGGTATCAATCTGAATGAATTCCTGATGCGGATGCTTTCTTCCGCCCTGCGGGGGCACGGAAGCAATCGTGCCTTCGAGAATCTTCAGCAGCGCCTGCTGAACGCCTTCGCCGCTCACATCGCGCGTGATGGACGGATTTTCGCTCTTGCGGGCAATCTTGTCGATTTCATCGATGTAGATAATGCCCCGCTGTGCAAGCTCGATATCGTAATCGGCGTTCTGAATCAGGCGAAGGAGAATGTTTTCGACATCCTCGCCGACATAGCCCGCTTCGGTCAGACTGGTGGCGTCGCCGATGGCGAAGGGGACGTTCAGAATTTTCGCGAGCGTCTGAGCCAGATAGGTTTTGCCGCAGCCGGTGGGGCCGAGCATCACGATATTGGACTTCTGCAGTTCCACATCGCTCTTCTGATTGCCCATGCAGCGAATGCGCTTGTAGTGGTTGTATACCGCAACGCTCAGCGCCTTTTTCGCTTCATCCTGACCCACGACATACTGATCGAGCACCTCTTTGATTTCCTTCGGGCGTTTAATCTCGATTTCGCCGCCGTGACCGATGTTTTCCACCACATCGTCCGCCACGATTTCCTGGCAGAGCAGCACGCATTCATTGCAGATGTACGCGCCCGGACCCATGACCAGCTTGCGCACCTGATCCTGCGTTTTGCCGCAGAAGGAACAGCGGGGCTGCTTGTTATCGTAATTTGCCATTGATTATCTCCTCGGTGCGATGATTTCGTCGATGATGCCGTATTCCAGCGCCTGCTGCGCGGTCAGGAAATGGTCGCGCTCGACGTCCTTTTCCACGGTCTTGAGGGGCTTGCCGGTGTTCTGCGCCAACAGCTCGCTCATCATCTTCTTGATTCTAAGAATCTGTTCGGCGTGGATTTGAATGTCGGTCGCCTGACCTTTCGCGCCGCCCAAAGGCTGATGAATCATGATTTCTGCGTGCGGCAGCGCCTTGCGCTTGCCCTTTGCACCTGCAGCCAGCAGAAACGCGCCCATCGACGCGGCCATGCCGATGCACAGCGTGGAGACCTCGCACTTCAGATAGCGCATGGTGTCATAAATCGCCATGCCCGCCGTAACGGAGCCGCCGGGGCTGTTGATGTAGAGCATGATGTCTTTATCGGGGTCTTCCATTTCGAGAAACAGCATCTGAGCAACCACCAGATTGGCGGTATCGTCGTCTATTTCTCCGCCCAGAAAGATGATGCGATCCTTGAGCAGGCGGGAATAGATATCGTAGGAACGTTCGCCTCGGTTGGTTTGTTCGATAACATAGGGCACCAGATTCATGGGCACACCTCCTAAATGAATTGTTTAGGTAACACCGCACAAATGAGGTGGTACGATGAATAGCGAATTTTGCGGTAGACGGAATTGCAAAAAGTGAAGGTTTAAGGCTGAAAACCCTTAGGTTTTCAGGTTTGCCCGCAGGCAAACTGCCACGGCTCAATCAAAGATTGAGGTGCGGCACCGTGGAGGTAAATCGAGATTTTTGCAGCTTCCGGATACCGCAAAAGGCGCATTCAGCGTCGCCGCCGAATTGTGTGGGGTTGCCGTTGAAAATCCCGCAGCCGCGAGGTTCGCAGCCGCGGGAAATAAGCGTTATGAAAT
>CAVHAH010000002.1:27487-28315 GCA_963633785.1 bacterium | reverse complement strand
GATTTTGAATTGTTTTTTGCATTATTTCGCTTTTTTTAATGCGATTTTTTAGGCTGTTCTTGCAAAAACAGGTATAAAAATAAGGGAATGCCGTCAATTCGAGGCATTCCCCTGCATTTTTTTAGGTAACACCACACAAATGAGGTGGTGCGATGAATAGTGATTTGCGCAATTCCAGACACCGCAAAAGACGCATTCGGCGTTGCCGCCGAATTGTGCGGTGTTGCCTTAATTAATGATACTTGGGCATCCAGTTGCCGTGAGCTTCGATCAGCTCATCGCACATTGCAACGATGTCGTCCATGGAAAGTTCGCTGGACGCATGCGGATCGAGCATAACCGCCTGATAGATGTAGTCCTTCTTGAGCGTGCGTGCGGCTTCGATGGCCAGCAGCTGCACGTTGATGTTCGTACGGTTCAGCGCCGCGCACTGTTCGGGCAGATCGCCGATAACGGTGGGCTGAATGCCGTTGCGATTCACGAGGCAGGGCACTTCAACGCAAGCGTTGGAGGGCAGGTTGGTAATCAGACCGCGGTTGAGCACGTTGCCGCCGATCATGGTGGGCACATTCGTTTCCATAGCTTCCATGATGTAGCTCGCATATTCCTTCGTGCGGGTATGGCTGAGCAACGGGTTCTTCGTCAATTCATGACCGCGCTTCTTCCAATCTTCAATCTGATGGATGCAGCGGCGCGGATATTCATCAAGCGGAATATTGTACTTCTCGATGAACTCGGGATAGCGGCTCTTGATGAAATACGGCGTGTATTCCGCATTGTGCTCACTGGATTCGGTGATATAATAGCCGAATTTGCGCAGCAGCTCAA
>CAVHAH010000002.1:20601-27477 GCA_963633785.1 bacterium | reverse complement strand
GCGCTTGATTTCGGGATAGAGATCTTCGCCGTTGCGGGTGCACTCCAGCAACCATGCCTGATGGTTGATACCGGCAATCTTCCACTGAACATTTTCATCATAGCCGATGCCCAGCTCATTCAGAACGGTCGATGCGCAAACCTGAACGCTGTGGCAGAGACCAACGGTCTTCACATTCGTCAAACGAAGCATTGCGCCGGTCAGCATCGCCATGGGGTTGGTGTAGTTGAGCAGCCATGCATTCGGGCAAACTTCTTCGATGTCGCGTGCGAAATCGAGCATTACCGGAATCGTGCGCAATGCACGGAACACGCCGCCTACGCCGAGCGTGTCGGCGATGGTCTGCTTGAGGCCGTACTTCTTCGGGATTTCGAAATCGGTGATTGTGCAGGGATCATAACCGCCGACCTGAATGGCATTCACAACATAGTTTGCGCCACGCAGTGCATCCTTGCGATTCTCCACGCCCAGATACTTTTCGATGTGTGCCTTCGAGCCGTTGTTGCGGTTGATGGCTTCGAGCATCGTTGCGGATTCATTCAGGCGGGTGGCATCGATGTCATACAGAGCGATAGTGCTTTCCGCGAGTGCAGGGGTCATCATGCTGTCGCCCAAAACGTTCTTGGCGAACACGGTAGAGCCTGCGCCCATAAAGGTAATTTTCGGCATTGTTAACTCCTCCTTTATTCCGATACCGTATTTTAACATACTTGCAAGAGTATCTACAATCGCTAACTGTTGCATTTGATGCGGAAAATGTTGTATTATTATTTCGGAGGGATGGTTGTGGATTTTCAGAGCTTTGAAAAAATGATTTACATAAAAAACTGCGGACGCGAGGTTTGCGAACCGCAGCATCGCTATGGGCCGGTAATGCGCGGATACCATTTGATGCATATTGCCGCCTCGGGGCGCGGCGTGTTCGACAACGGTCTGAAAACCTACGACATTCACGCCGGTCAGGGGTTTATGATATTCCCGGAGGACATCACCGTCTATACTGCCGACGCCAATGCTCCCTGGGATTATGTCTGGGTGGGCTTTACGGGCACACAGGCCGATGCGCTTACCCAATCCGCGGGGCTTTCAACGCAAAATCCCGTGTTTGATTTGGGAAAATATGCCGATATCGCACTGAAGACCGCCTATTCGATCTACGATGATATGTCCATGCTGCAAAACAGTCAATCTGCGGCAACGGGCGGATTGTTGCGCCTGATGGCGTATATTGCGCAAAGCCGCTTCGATGCCTCGCCGCAGCGCTTCGCTTCTGCGGGAACAGACAGCTATCAGCGTGCGCTCTGGGCGCTGAACGCCAACTATCAGCGTTCGGATTACCATGTCGAAGATGTTGCATCGTTCGTCGGCTTAAGCCGATCACAACTCTTTCGGGTGTTCAAAGCGCACGCAGGGCGTTCGCCGCAATCCGTGCTGGTAGAGCTGCGTTTGTCGCATGCGAAACGGCTTTTGAGCAGCACGGATCTTTCGCTGACGGAAACGGCGCTTTCCTCGGGATTCGCCTCTTCCGCACGCCTTTGCGAAGTGTTCCGTGATTCACTCTCCATCACGCCGAGCGCTTATCGTGAAAGCGAGCGAAACAAGGAAAACAGGAACTCTTAAAACGGCATTCAAACGCTCTCCTGCGGAATACTTTTCGCAAGGGCGATGTTTTTGTAGCACTTTTCCTCGGTCACCTCGCGAATCACACGCAGCCATTGCGGAATTCGGGCAATTTCCGATTCGCTTTCCAGTTCGATTTCAAGCACCGCCTGCTTCTTCCAGAACGGATAAATATCGATTTCCAACAGATGGTTTTCAAACGGAATGCGGTAGCGCCGCTTCAGAATCGTTTGAAGTGCGGGATTGCGCTTTGTGCACAGCTCGTCATACTGTTCTTTCGGAATTTCCGTTTCACTTTCCTGCGCAGTGGCAAGCGTCACCTTTCTTTTGAATGTTTGATAATAGTGCGTTTCTCCGTTCACCGCAACACGGCGAATGCGATGCGTAACATGCGGCTCGGCATTCAGGTAAATCTGCTCGATTTCCCAGATTTCGCAGTCCTTCTGTTCGCACAGGAAACGCTCCTCGGGCATCTCAATCAAATATTTCCGCTCGATTTCGTAATGCATCTTTTTCCCTCACAGCTCAATTCCCGAAACATCGGGGTCATCGGCATTCGCTCGCAGATTCCATGTAAGCTTCGTCAAAGTCGCAAAGCCGTCGGCCATGCGCAATTTATCGTAATTCGGATCATCATAGGGAACGTTTGTTCCGTGAATGTATTGATATTTCCCGTCTTCGGTTAAAATATATTCGGGGGAATCGAGATAATTCGGCGCAAGCTTGGCGGCAACAATTCCGCGAATCTGTTCATACGGCAAGCCGGGGATATTCAGATTGTAAATCTGTCCCCGTTCGAGCGGATGTTCACACATCCATTCCGCAACCTTCAATGTGATTCTTGCGGCGGATTCATATTCACCGTAATTATAATCTCCAAGCGATGTCGCCAGCGACGGTGTTCCCTTCATCGAAGCTTCCGTTGCCGCACCGACAGTTCCCGAATATACGCAGGCGCCGCCGAGATTCGGTCCTCTGTTAATGCCCGAAATCACCAAATCCGCATTCGGAATCAAATGCAGACCCAAACGTGCGCAATCCGCCGGAACGCCGTCTACCGCATAGGCCTCAACGGCATTCGGAAAATCATATTTCCGAGCCGTAAGCGCACGGCGAAGCGTCAGAGAATGACTCGCACCGCTGCGTTCTTGATCCGGAGCGCAAACGCTGATTTTGTGTCCTGCCTGTGCGAGAACCTTCGCAAGTGTTTGAATGCCGGGCGCCTGAATGCCGTCATCATTGGTAAGCAAAATATGCATTGTTTTCTCCTTTACACGCGCATTTTTTTCTTGGTTTCGTTGTAAATGCGAACAATATCCTGCAAAACCTCCGTATGCTTGAATGTGTGATGATACAGGATATTCACTTCACGCAGCATGCTGAGGTTTTCAATCGGCAAAACCGAAATCTTTCCCTTCTTCAATTCATCCACGCAGGCGCTTCGAGCCAGTATGGAAACGCCGTAGTTGCGGCGAATCAAGTCTTTAATGGTCGCGATGTTATCAACTTCCAACGTTACATTGAAATCGTCCAGCGACAGATTTCGGCTTTCCAGATGCGCCGCAAAAAGATTGCGCGTGCCCGAACTCGGCAGGCGAAGAATCATTCTTTCCTTTTTCAATTCGTCGATCGTAACCATGCTGCGTTCGGCGAAAGGATGCTCGTTTGAAACGCAGAGCACCAGACTGTCCGTGTCCAGCATCACCGAATTGATAGACGGATCCGCAACCTCGCCTTCCACAATGGCAATGTCAATCTTATATGTTTTCAGCATATCATAAAGATTATTTATGGTATCGGTTTGAATCGTTATCTTCATATTATCGAACTGCTCGGCGTACTGCGCAAGCACTTCGGAAACGATATTGCTTTCGGACGTATGCGTAACACCCACGCGAAGATGGTCGATGGCTTTTTTCTTATCCGCCAGCGAACGCTGAAGGTTTTCATACAGCGAAACCACGCGTTCGGCATACTGAATCACAAGTTTTCCCTCCGGTGTCGGGCGAATTTTGCCTGCGGAACGGTCAAACACCGTTGTTCCGAGCTCACGTTCAATCTGTTTGATGTGCTGGCTGACAGCGGGTTGCGTCAGCGACAGTTTCTCGGCTGCGCGCGTGTAATTGCCCGTTTCGTACACCTTCAGCAGGGTATAGAGTTTAACGTCTACCATGTTTTCCTCCAAAGAAATATAAGCCGAAGTTTTATACTTCGGCCTATATCATAACATATTCTTTGGGAGATTACAAGAGACTTATGCCTTTTTCTCAATCAACGTACCCACACGCTGAATGCCCGGAATCAGGCTGATTATCACCGCAATAATCATTTCCGGCAGCAGATAGCTCAGGTTATAGGTGAAGGAATATACAAACACATTCTGATCTCCCGCATATTCGGCGAAGAACACCACGCCCGAAATCACCGCCATCACAAGGCGTGCGAAGTAAGCCAGAATCACCGCCGTCGGCAAACGGAAATAGCTTTTGCTCTGGGGAATCAGTTTTGCCAAACAGCAAAGAATCATCGCGCCGTAGGCGAGCGGATAATCAACCAGCAGCTGAATCGGATGAATCACATACGGGTCTTCAATCAACTGCAGCAATCCGAATGCACAGCCCACTGCCAATCCCTGCACGGGTCCGCAGGCGATGGTAAACAGAATCAGCGGAAGCATCGCCGCCGGCGTAACCGAACCGCCCTGCGGCATACGGAACAGCTTGATGCAGGAAAGCACAAACGCAATCGCAATGCACATTGCCGCATAGGACATGCGTTTCGCCGTCCAATTCGTCTGCTTGGAAGCAAGGAATACCACTGCCAGCACAACCAGAACAATCAGAATCGCCCAGGTATACCAGTGCATTCCCGTAAGGTGACCGAACATTTCGCTCCAAACGCTTTCCGTTTCCTCTTCGACTTCCTCCGCCGTTTCTTCCACTACGGCAACCTCTTCGGTGGCTTCGGGGGCAACGGTGGCTTCCTCGGCAAGGGCCATCGGCAAAATCGCCAATACCAGCATCAGAACAAGGCAAACAACTTTCTTCATCGGACAAAACTCCCTTCTGTTTTTGCCGCACAGGTCTTGCGATTTTCTTTTGAAAATCACTTTCACCCATAAAAGAAACCCGCATATACTTGTATATGCGGGAAACGGAAGCACACCCGAAAGGGACGCACTCCGCTTCCCTACGGTGGGATTATCCACTTCAGGTTCCAAGGGACAGGATACGAATATCCATCTCAGCCTTTCGGCGCCCCCAGCGGTTGAGATTATTATAGGTGATTTCATTACATTTGTCAAGGAACGATATCGATTATGTTCCTCTTCACGGTTTTCGATAAATCCGCTTCCATTGCGCAGTCGGCGTTCCGTCTTCATTTTGCAGATTCAGCGGTTCCAGCCATTCAAGGCCTGCCCCGCCCTGCTTCACCGCATCCATCAAAACGAGTTTCGGTTTTCTGCCCGCCACGCCGTGAACCGTCTGAATCCGCTTCGGCGTAAGCATGGCTTCTTCCATCGCACACATCATTTCAAAAGCTCGTGATGCCGGAAAGACCGTGCAGAATCGTCCGCCTGTTTTCAAGAGCTTCGAGGCCGACTGTGCAACTTCCCGAATTGTGATATTCTGTTCCAGACGCGCAATCGCCGCAGATGTATTTGCGTTTGCAAAGCCGCAGCCTTCTTTATAATACGGCGGATTGCATACCACCCGTGAATACCGCCCCGCACCGAGCGTACGCCACACCGAACGCATATCCGCATTCCAAACGTGCAATCGGTCTTCGATTCCGTTGAGAATTGCGCTTCTGCGAGCCATATCCGCGATTTCTTCCTGAATTTCCACGGCATCCACCCGAATATTCTCGCCGTGAGCAATCATCAAGGTCGCAACGGCACCCGTTCCGCAGCCCAAATCCACAACGCATTCGTTTTTCTTAGGTGCGGCAAAATGTGCCAGCAAAACCGAATCTGTGCCGAATCGAAACGCATTCGGGTGCTGAATCAGTTGAAAACCGCCGATTTCCAAATCATCCAGCCGTTCTCCGGGATGCAGATAATTCAACGCCTCTGTATCGTTCATTCAGCTTTCCACCATTTTCCAGCGGCAGAGCGTTCCGCCGTTGTCCGAAATGTCGCATTCAAGCACATAGGAATCCTCCTGCGTAACGCAAATCATTCGCCACGAGCCTGCGTAAATGCCTATTTTGCGTTCAAGCGAAGTGTCTCCGTTCGGATAAAATGCAATCACTTCGCCCGATTGCAATGCGGTGATATCCGTTACCGATTCATTGATTAACGCATTCAGCTCTTCTGCGCCCGTCACGGGAACCCCCGCCGCAACGCAAACATACTGTGTGAATGTGAATCCCGAATCCGAAGCGGAAAATTCTCTCCCCCGCTGTTTTTCCGCAGTGCTGAGCAGAAGCGCCAGAACGGAATCGTTTTGCACGCGCACCTGCTGAACAAAGCTGTCTTTTACGCGCTCCATACCGATTGCCTGACCGTTTTCCAGGCGCATCAGGGTTTCCGGATCGGCTTCTCCGCTCGTCGGCAGACCGTTTGCCATTTGGAAAAGGCGCACCGCCGTTTCCGTCTGCGGTGTGTAAATCTCGCTTTGAGCATCCGCAGGATAACCCAGCGCATTCAATTCGGCATTCAACGTTTTAACGTTTTCCCCGCTATCTTCGGAATACAGCGTTCCCTCCCGACGCAATGCAACGGCCGTATCGGAATAAAGCTGTTCGCAGGTTGTTTTATCCACATCACCCGTTTCGGGCAATCCGTTGATTCTTTGAAACTGCGAAACCGCCTTTTGCGTTTCCGAACCGTAGTTGCCCGTGCAGGCGCCATCGAAATAGCCAAACCGCATCAGCCGCTTCTGAATGCCGCTGACCGCCGTTCCCGTATCTCCGAAAGATGCGCAGGCGGATTCGACAAACGCAGACCATGTAATCGGCGAATCCCCGTTTAAGCGCAATCGCACGGAAGCATTCACCGTGCCCGTTTGTTCCAGACCGTTTGCCAACTGGAACCGCTTCACGGCCGCACAGGTGGCTTCACCGAATTCACCGTCGCTGACCGAATCGTAAAAGCCCAATTCCTTGAGCCGCTCCTGAATCGCCGTTACACGAGAGCCCGAACTGCCGAGCTTCAATTCCCGTGCATCGGCATTCTCCTGTGCGATTTTTTCCAAATACGCCTCCTTGGAAACGGCGTGGCTTGATTGAATGCGCTTTACTGTTTTTTCGTCC
>CAVHAH010000002.1:16235-20591 GCA_963633785.1 bacterium | reverse complement strand
CGCCGGTCTCCTCCAACTCGTTGGCAATTTGAAAATTCCGAATGGCGTTCTCGGTTTTTTCATCGAAAACGGTATCGCTCTGTTCCGTGAAAAAGCCGAGCTCCGAAAGCCGCTGTTCGATAGACAGGACATCGTCTCCGCTCAATGCCGATTCAGCATAACCCGAAACGCTCACCGCAGCCAGCGCCGCCGCAAAAAAGCGCCGTATATTCTTATTCAAAGCACATTCACCCCTTTCAGACCACAATCCTCAAATCTTTGATTGCCACAAAACCGCTGTATTCACCCGAACGGACATACGCATAAGCGTTATTGTATGCATAGACCCGAACCCTCGTGCCCTTTGCAAACATGCCGATAACGCTGTTCGGCTGATTGTAAACATCGGTATCCGCCTGTGTTTCGGCGTTGAATTCCGCGCGTATCACATCGCTTGCGGATTTGGAAACGGGCGATTTTGCGCTCAGCGCATCAACATTCACAAATCCGATTTGCCCATTCACCTTCACGCACGCCCAAATCGAATTATAGCAGCCGATCTGCACCCGCGTTCCGTAAGGCAGTTCGGTCATCACCGAAGCGGAGGTGCTGTAAGTGGAATACATTTTCACGGAATCGGAAGCGACATAGCGATAAACCGTTCCGCGCACCGAACGAACTTTTCCGCCCTGCGGCGTATTGTCCGTCTGCGCAATCAGTTGAAGCGCACGAATGCCGACAAAGCCCTTTGTGCCGTTTTCCGTTTCGGTCGCAACCCATGTGCTGTTATAGGCATATACGCGAACGGTATCCCCTTTTTGAAGCGTTGCCAACGCCGAAGACGTGTCCGCCGCATCCGAATACAAAATCGCTTCGCTTGCGATGACCTGCGCATAACGCTTTCCCGAGAGCTTGTAAACCTTATCCGATGAAGCCGTCGGCGCAGGTGTCGGCGTTGCGGTGGTTTGGGTTTGCAGGGTTAATGTATTCAGGGAAACAAAGCCCTGATTGCCGCCTGATGTTTCCACCGCCGCCCAGTTTTCGGTGTATGCGTACACGCGCACAGATTCGTTCTTCGCAAGTGTTTGAAGAATGTCCGAATCCTTCGATGTGCTTCTGTATAGCGTCACGCCGTCCCGATTGACTTTCGCATACCATTCGCCCTGAAGCGTATAGACGGACATCGTCGGTTCGGGGGTGGGCGTGGCCGTCGGCTTGGTTTGCAAAGTCAGCGAATTCAGGGGCATAAAGCCCTGATTGCCGTCGGAGGTTTCAACCGATGCCCATTCGGCGGTATACGCATACACGCGCACATATTCGCCTTTGGCGAGTGTTTGAAGAACGTCCGAATCCTCGGATGCGCTTTTATTCAAGGACACCGCATCACGATTGACCTTCGCATACCATTCGCCCTGAAGCGTATAGACCGTTGCCGTCGGTTCGGGCGTGGGCGTTGCAGTCGGTTCAGGCGTTGATTGCCGATTGGCAGTCAGCTTTGACAGCCCGATATAGCCGTGCAAGCCGCTGTCCGTTGTGATTGCCGCCCAGTTGGCGGTATACGCATACACGTTCACAACCGTTCCCTTTGACAGCTTGCCGACAGAAGAAGCGCCCTCAATCGGCAAAGTCAGCAATGCCGAATCGTCGGCATTCACCGTTGCGGTTAAATCCTGTACGCTTTGAGCCGATTCGCCTATCGGTATACATGCGGATATGGCGTTCACGGGAATATAGCCTGCCGTATTTCCGCAGGAAACCGCCGCCCATTCGCCGCTCACCGCATAAATCCGAATCGTCGCTCCGGATTCAAGCGTGGTGATTTTTTCGGCATTGGCCTGCGCCGCCGCATACAGCGCACACTTTTCGCCCGTTCGTCCCGTGGCAATCGCATCGGGCAGATTTGCCTTCGCGGTGGAATCAGCCAGTGAAAGCGTCTTCAACACGCATCCGGGATAATAGAATTCGAGAATCTCCGCACAGGTTTTCCCGTATTTCTTCGCCATTACCTGGGCGCCCGTCTGGCTCAGTCCGATGCCGTGACCGTTTCGGCCCGTCAGAATCGTGAATGCGCTTTCATCGGCATTCAGCCAAACGGTTTCATTGTTTCCCGAATTGATGGACAGACCGTACCACGTTTCCAGTCCGCCATAGGTCGGGATTTTCACCTCGCAGCTGCCCGTTGCGCTCTCCCCCGCCGTATTCCGAACCGTTGCCGTGACCGTAAACAGCGCCGTTTGATACAATCGGCTCGGCTCCGAATACTTTGCGGATGTAAGCGCAATCGAATCAATCGAATCAATCCGCACATTCGCAACCGACACGCCGTTGCTTTCCGCCGCCTGCCGCACGCCGTTTTGAAGCGCCGATTCAAGATCGGCATTCAGATTTTCGGCATCTCTGCGAATGGTCGCCGTTTTCTTTTTGCCGCTGCTTTCAAAATCGTAAGGGTCGTCTTGCACAATGCTGTATGCCAGCGCACTGCCCCACGCATTTTTCGTTGATTCCGTTTGCCCGCCGTTGGAAGCGGTATAATAGCAGTTGGCAAGACTGCTGCCGTAATACAAAACCTGACCGCGCGTTTCGTCCACCGCACGAATCACATTGGCGTAGCTCGACGATGTATTCAATCCCTTGAATACCTGATTGGACGATGTATCCACCAAATCATAGGTATATTTTTCACGGCTTCTGCGCTTTTTCAACGCGTAATTGCGGGCCGCAATCGCCTGCGCCTTCAGCGCTTCAAGCGAATAGCTCGGCGACATCTCGTAACCCACCACGCCGTAAAGGTAATCCTCTACATAAATATCCAGCACAATCAGTATTCCGCCGCTGCTCGCATTCAGAATCACATCGCCGCAATATCGGTTCGAACTGCTCGAAGACGTGAATACCACGCCCTCTTTGCCCGACTGTTCCCGATTCAGACGCACGGTTGAACCCAGCGAAACCGTCGAGCCGTCATAATTCATCGAAATCGTTCCGTTTGAAAGCGTAAATGTCGCACTTGTGCCCGATGAAATACGATACAGCGGTTGGTCGGCCACATAGTAATCGCAAGTCGGCCGAATCGTGATTGCGGAAGCGGTGCCCAGCCGTGTCAGCCACACGCGCACCATGCCGTTTTCCTCGGCATACGCAGAAAAAAACGTAAGGGAGGAAAAAAGTATGCTCAACAGTACCGACCATGCAATCAGCCGTTTACGCATACTTTTCGCCTCCCTTTGCCTTCAGGAATTATCTTACATAGTTAATCTTGTTTTCGCCGATCGGATGGGCTTCCTTCGTGACCGTATTATGCCCCAACGCAATCGCAATGGAGAATTGATTGCCGTCCGGGAAACCGAATGCACGTTTATACTTCTCTCCGTTTTCGGATTGGAACAGAACCTTCGCCAAACCGATAATCACGCTGCCCATGCCCAGTCCATGTGCCGCCAATGCGATATTCTCTACCGCAATGCCGCAATCGACTTCCACAAAGCTGTTCGAACACTCCGCAGGTCGGGAAATGAAAATCACCGTCGGCGCATGATAGAACAGATGATAGGAATCATCGCTGTGCAGAATTTTTGTCGATTCACGGCTGAATTCATCGAGCAATTCCCGATTTTGAACCACCGAAAAATGCCACATCTGAGAGTTCTTCGCCGTCGGAGCCGCCAATGCCGCATCCAAGATCGCCTGAAGCTCTTCCTCGGTCAATTGAACATCGTTGAAACCGCGCGTACTGCGCCGTGCCTGAATGGCATTCAGAATCTCATTCATTTTCATACCTCCCGTAAATTCGATTCAGCGTTTCCTGACATGCTTCCACAAAACCGTGTGCATACGCACAGGTGATATACTGTGCCGTTCCCTTTTTCGGGCATTCGCCTTGATAGGTTTGAATCACATCGTGCTGCCAGCAAACAAATTCTTCCTGCGTTAAATAAGGATGATTCTCCGGTGCTTTTCCTTTGGCCATGATTTCAAACAGCCTTCCGCCGTCTTCATGATACAGCGCAAAATCCGTGAGAAACGTTTCCTGATAATACAGCCGCTTGTGAATGCCTCCGTCGGGCAGATTCATCTGCGGAAGTTTCTCCAACCGCGCCTTTACCCAGAGCGCATCGGTCAAAACGTGAATGCCGTAGCCGATATCAAAGGGTGTGTGATGTTCGCGCCAGTAAGCAAGCACATCCTCCGGATGCAATACCGTCCAGTTATTCAGATGCACATAGTTTTTATGGGACTTGTCATCGTGATCGCGAATGTGAATGGCATCCGGTGAAATCGCTCCTAAATAAAAATCCGCATCCTCTGCATATTGCGGATGCTCTTTCGTCCAACGCTGCGCCACCAGAAGATGCACCATCACCAGGGCCATTTCCATTC
>CAVHAH010000002.1:9243-16225 GCA_963633785.1 bacterium | reverse complement strand
GAAAAAGCATTTTCAGATGTCGGATTCGATGAAACTGGCGATATTCATCGTGCTTTCGGGCGGTTTTCAGGACGCATACACATATACATGCCGCGACTCGGTTTTCGCCAATGCGCAAACGGGCAATATCGTTCTGCTCGCTTCAAGCGCAATGCACGGCAACGGCGCAGGCGTTGTCAAATACATCATTCCGATTCTCGCATTCATGCTGGGAACGGCGGCCAGCGAACGGATTCACGCACATTTTCTCGGTCGCACGAAAATTCATTGGCGGCAGGCCGTTCTGATGCTTGAACTGATATTGCTGTTCATCGTGGGCTTCATTCCGCAAACGCTCAACCCGCTGGCGAATGCGCTGGTTTCGTTTGTTTGCGCAATGCAGGTGCAATCGTTTCACACGGTATACGGGCAGGCTTATGCGAGCACAATGTGCATCGGCAATCTTCGAAGCTGTGTTGAAGCATTCTGCCGATACTGTCAAACGCGCAATATCGCACAGCTTCGGCGAAGCCTTACCTATCTTTCCGTTATCGTGTTTTTCGCCATCGGTGCGGGAACGGGCGTATTGCTCACGGAACGCTTCGGCATCCGTTCCATTTGGGTATGCTGTGTGCTGCTGTTCATCGGCACGATGATAATGTTCAAACCGAACGATTAACGCTTGCAAGCCGCGCGAAAATGTGATACGCTTTCGACAGTAGTATTCGAAGGAGATTTTTATGGCTCAGCATTCAAGATTCCTGTCCCGTGCACGCAAAACGCTCATCGGCGATCGTGCCTTTTACCGCATGGTTCTCGTGATTGTTATTCCGATTATCGTTCAGAACGCAATCACGAATTTCGTGAATCTTCTCGACAATGTAATGGTCGGGCGCATCGGCACGGACGAAATGACCGGCGTATCCATCGTCAATCAGCTCATGTTCGTATTCAACCTGTGCGTATTCGGCGGTATGTCGGGCGCAGGTATTTTCGCCGCTCAATACCACGGCGCAGGCGACCACAAGGGCGTGTGCCACTGTCTGCGATTCAAGCTCTATTTGGGCATCGCCCTTTCGGCCATTGCCATTCTCGTTTTTTCGCTGTTCAGCGAACCGTTAATCGGTTTGTATCTGAATGAAGAAAACGCCGATGCACGCATTGCCGTCACGCTCGGCTTCGGTCGGGATTATTTGAAAGTCATGCTGTTCGGTCTGGTTCCCTTTGCGCTTTCGCAGGCCTATGCCAGCACATTGCGCGAAACCGGCGAAACCTCATTGCCGATGCGCGCGGGCATTCTCGCCGTTTTGGTTAATCTGGCGCTCAACTACCTTTTAATCTACGGTTCGTTCGGTTTTCCGAAGATGGGCGTGCGCGGTGCGGCGCTGGCCACAATCATTTCACGCTATGTCGAGCTGTTCTTCATCGCATTCGCAACACATCGCCAACCGAATCGATTCAAATTCGTTTGCGGGCTGTTTCATTCTGCGAATGTCCCGATGAAGCTGATTCGTCAGATTGCCGTTAAGGGAGCACCTCTGCTGGTGAATGAGGCGCTCTGGTCAATCGGCATTTCCATGATTGCACGCTGCTATTCCATGCGCGGGCTGGACGTGGTTTCGGCTTTGAATATCTCCAACACCGTCAGCAATCTGTTCAACACGGTCTATCTGTCGATGGGCAGCGCTACGGCGATTATTATCGGTCAGGAACTGGGTGCAAACGAGATTGACCTCGCACGCGACCACATTTGGAAGCTCGTTGGATTCGACCTCGCCTGCTGTGTATTGATGGGAACGCTGCTTTGCATCGCTTCGCCTTTTGTTCCGCTGCTTTACAATACGCAGCAGCACATTCGCCACCTGGCAACGCTTTTCATGATTGCCAACGCTTTGAATGCGCCTCTGGGCGGATTTTCGAACATCAGCTATTTCGCTCTGCGCTCGGGCGGAAAAACGATGATTACGTTCCTGTTCGACTGTGTTTTCACATGGGTTATCAGCTATCCGTGTGCGCTGATACTGATTCACTGCACGAATCTTGCGATTGTATGGGTAATCATAACGGTGCAGTTTATGGATCTGATTAAATGTATACTGGGCTATATCCTTTTGAAAAAGGGCGTCTGGATTCACAACATCGTTATTCAATAATTATTCGGAGGAAAAAATGGATTCCATTCGTGCGGATATTGCCCTGGTTTCACGTCGTTTGGCGCCCAGTCGGGAACGCGCTCAGTCGCTGATTCACGCAGGGCTGGTCAAGCGAAACGGAACGCTTCTCGAAAAACCGTCGATAAAAATCATGCCGAACGATATTCTGGAAGTCACGGGATCGGACTGCCCCTACGTCAGCCGAGGCGGTCTGAAGCTCGAAAAGGCTCTGGATGTATTCCGCGCTTCTCCCGACGGTCTGATTTGCATGGATGTCGGCGCATCCACGGGCGGATTCACGGATGTTTTGCTGCGTCAAAACGCCAGGCTCGTTTACGCAATCGACGTGGGCAGCGGACAGCTCGTTTCGGAAATCGAAAACGATTGCCGAGTAATCAGCATGGAACACACCAACGCGCGCAATCTCGAACGGGCGATGTTCTCCCCCGTCCCGACGTTTGCGGTTATGGACGTATCGTTCATTTCAATCAAGCTGATATTGCCCGCCATTCTGCGCGTAATGGGAACAGACGGGCACCTGATTGCGCTGATTAAGCCGCAATTCGAAGCAGGCGCTTCGGCGCTGGGAAAGAACGGCGTTATCACGAGCGCACGCACGCACGAACGGGTGCTCAACGATATCGTTGATTTTGCGCCGAATGTCGGCTGGCAGGTATGTGCGCTGGACTTCTCGCCGATTCACGGCGGATCCGGAAATCTTGAATTCTTAGGCGATTTCCGTCCTGTCGAAAAAAGCAATGCGGTTGCGCCGGATGCAAAAGCCATTCACGCTTTGGTCGAACGGGCACATAAATTTATTTAACCAAACGGTCGGTGTTTCGAAACGCCGACCGTCTTTGCGTCTCAGAGCAGCGGTTATGAATGTAGTTCGCAAAATTCACACTTTTCTCTTGAAAGATGAAGGGGAATCAGGTAGAATATAGAATAGATTAGATAATTGGAGTGATGCGCTTGATTCGCCTGATTGCCTCTGATATTGATGAAACTCTGCTCAATCCGGAAGGAAAGCTCACGCCGCGAACACTGTCCGCCGTTCAAAGCATCATCGAAGCGGGGGCGTTGTTTTCGCTTTCAAGCGGAAGAATGCCCGAGGCCATGATTGCGATTGCGCAGGCGGTGGGCGTGAATGCTCCGCTGATTTCCTATAACGGCGCTTTGATTTATGATATGCAAACGAAAAAAGCGCTGTATCAGCATGCGATTCCCCTCGAAACGGCTTGCGAAGTGCTTAAAGCGCTCGAGGGCTACGGCATTTATGCGCAGGGATATTCCAAAGACGGCGTTTTCTGCCGTGAAAAATGCGAATATACCTATCAATATGAAAAATCTCTGCATATCGTTGCACACGAGACGCACCAACGAATGAGCGAATGGGTTCACGAGGACATGATTAAGCTCCTCGCAATCGATACGCCCGAAAAGCTGGACAAACTGATTCCCGAATTGCAAAAGCGTTTTAAGGATGTTCAGTTCATGAAATCACGTGCGCACTATTTGGAAATGGTGGCGCAGGGAGTGGATAAGGGCGTTGCGATTTTGCGTTTGGGCGAAATCTTCGGCATTCAAAAGGATGAAATTATGGCTTTCGGCGACGGTCAGAACGACCTGTCGATGATTGCCGCCGCAGGAACGGGATGTGCTATGGGCAACGCCGTTGAATCTCTGAAACAGGCGGCGGACATCATCGCCCCGAAGAATACCGAGGACGGCGTTGCGCAGATTCTCGAACAGTATCTCCAATCAGGAAAAATCGGAGGCAAAGCGCATGGTTAAAGAAAGCGATTTTGTTGAGGCATTGGGCTTAAAGCGTGTATTGGCCACAGATGAAAAAATGCTGCCCATTGAGGTTTCCAATGTCAATCGCCCCGGTCTTCAATTTGCCAACTACTGGGATTTCTTCGCTTACGAGCGACCGCAGGTATTGGGAAAGGTCGAAATGACGTTTATGTCCCAGTTGGACGAATCCACACGTCGTGAACGGCTGACGAAATATTTCAGCTATCCGATGCCCTGCATCATCATTTGCCGCGGTTATCCGTGTTTCGATGATATGCTGGTGCTGGCGGCCGCCCACAAGGTTCCGATTTATTCAACGCAAAAGGAGACCACGCAGTTTGAATTGGAGGTTATCACCTATTTGCGTGATTACCTTGCGCCGCGCGAAACCCGCCACGGCGTGCTTGTGAATGTCTACGGAACGGGTCTTCTGATTACCGGAAATTCGGGCGTCGGCAAAAGCGAAGCTGCGCTTGAATTGGTAAAGCGCGGCCATCAGCTGGTAGCGGATGATGTGGTGGACATTCGCCGCGTATCGGAAAACCGTCTGATTGGCGAAGCGCCCGAACTGGTTCGCCATTTCATGGAAATCCGAGGCGTGGGAATCATCGATATCAAAACGATGTACGGCGTCGGCGCAGTCAACCGAAGCAAGTCCATCGACCTGGAAGTCCACCTTGAAATGTGGCAGTCCGGCAAGGAATACGATCGGCTGGGGCTTACGGACAATTATACCGAAATTTTGGGTGTTCGTGTGCCGTCGCTGCTTTTGCCGATTCACCCCGGACGCAATCTGGCCGTTGTTCTGGAGGTTGCCGCGCGCAACTTCCGATTAAAGCAAATGGGATACAATGCCGCAGAGGAATTGACACGGCGCCATATCGAACGTGCACAGCGGGCGATGGAAGACGATTGATCAGGAGGAAAAAGAAAAATGTATGCTATCGGTATTGATTTGGGCGGAACCGGAATTAAAGCCGGCGTTGTAGACGAAAAGGGCAATATCATCGCAAAAGTCAAATGTCCCACCAATGTAGAGCGCGGTTATGAGGCCGTAATTCGCGATATGGCGGATTTGTGCAAAAAGGCCGCAGAAGCGGCGAACGTTTCCATGGATGAAATTCAATCCGTCGGAATCGGCATTCCCGGGCTCATCAATCCGAAAACGGGAATCGTTCCGATTTGCGTTAATCTCGGCTGGAAAAATGTTCCGATGATTGAAGAAATGCATAAATATATCGATAAACCCATTTTCGTTGACAACGATGCAACCGTCGCAGGTCTTGCAGAAGCCATTGCGGGCGTATCCGCAGGCGCAAAGAACAGCGTTTTCGTAACGCTCGGAACGGGTGTCGGCGGCGGCGTTATCATCAACGGCAAACCGTTCTCCGGCAGCCACGGCGTTGCAAGCGAAATCGGACATATGATTGTTGTTTCAGGCGGCGAAAAGTGCTCCTGCGGCAATTGCGGATGCTGGGAACGCTATGCTTCCGCATCGGCAATCATTCGCGAAGGACGCAAGTTCGCAGCCGCACATCCGAATTGCGCAATCGCAAAGGCGGTTGACGGAGACCTCAGCCGCATCGAAGCGCGCACAATCTTCGATTTGGCCAAAGAAGGCGATAAGGATTCCCTGGTTCTGTTCCATAATTATGTGGATATGCTGTGCGTGGGCCTTGTGAATCTGATTAACCTGTATGATCCCGAGATATTCGCCCTGGGCGGCGGCGTATCCAATGCGGGAACGTTCCTGCTGGATGCCGTGCGTGAACGGATGGAAGATCTCGTTTTCGCAAAGGAACTGCCACATGCCCGTGTTGAACTGGCACAGCTCGGAAACGACGCCGGCATTATCGGCGCCGCCATGCTCGGCAAGTAAATTTCAGAAAGGAAATGCTTCATGAGAGCTTACGAACGTCTGCTTCAATATGTTCAATATGATACCGCATCCGATGAGCGGAGCGAAACCTGCCCGAGCACCGAAAAGCAGCTTGTCCTCGCCCGTGCGCTGGTTGAGGAAATGACCGCTTTGGGCATTTGCGATGCACATGTGGACGAGAACGGCTATGTGTACGGATACATTCCCGCCAATGTGGAAAATGTTCCGGTAATCGGTCTGATTGCGCATATGGACACGGTGGATTGCGTCCCGTCCTTCCCCGTCAAGCCCAAAATCATTCAAAATTACGACGGCGGTCCCGTTCTTCTCGAAAGCGGCGACTGTCTGGATCCGAAGATGTTTCCCGAAGTTGCGTGCGCAAAGGGAAAAGATTTAATCGTGACAGACGGAACCACCCTGCTGGGCGCCGATGACAAAGCCGGAATCGCCGAAATTCTGACGATGGCGGAAAAAGTGATTGCCGATTCGTCGATTCGCCACGGCAAAATCATGATCGGTTTCACGCCCGATGAAGAAATCGGCCGCGGTGCGGATTTGTTTGATGTCAAAGGTTTCGGTGCGGATTTTGCATACACCGTTGACGGAAGCACCGTAGGCGCAATCGAATACGAAAACTTCAATGCCGCATCGGGAACGGTGATTGTTCACGGTTTGAATGTGCATCCCGGCAGTGCGAAAAACAAGATGCTCAATGCGTCTTTGGTTGCGATGGAATTCGCGGGAATGCTTCCCGAAGCCGAAACACCCGCACACACGGAAGGTTATGAGGGATTCTTCCACCTCAGCGACATTTCCGGCAACGAAGAACGTGCGGAAATGCATTATATCATCCGCGACCATGACCGCGCGAAATTCGAAGCGAGAAAGCATACGTTCGAACGCATCGGTATTTATCTGAATGATAAATACGGCGCAAACACGGTAGAGACCGTTGTAACGGATTCCTACTATAATATGAGCGAGATTATGCAGCAGCACATGGACGTGATTGAGCGTGCGGAAAATGCGTATCGCGCGGTTGGAATTGCGCCTTATGCGGAAGCGATTCGCGGCGGCACCGACGGCGCACGACTCTCCTTCATGGGGCTCCCCTGTCCGAATCTGGCCACAGGCGGCATGAATTATCACGGGCGTTTTGAATGCATCGCCATTC
>CAVHAH010000002.1:0-9233 GCA_963633785.1 bacterium | reverse complement strand
GTGCAATCGTACGGCGCCGTTTCAATCATTTTTTGATGCGAACCCCTGTATGTTAAGAAACGATTGACAGATTGCAATAACACTTTTCATTCTTTTTGTTGATTCGAGCTATTCCCAAATTATGGCTTTTCTGTTATAATACGAATATGGAATTTGGATTAGGAGGCAATACACTATGGCAAGTCTGTCCCTTAAGAACATTTACAAGGTTTATGCTGGTGATGTTGTCGCGGTAAGCGATTTCAATCTCGAGATCGAAGACAAGGAATTCATCGTTCTCGTCGGTCCTTCCGGTTGCGGTAAGTCTACCACCCTGCGCATGGTCGCCGGTCTGGAAGATATCTCCAGCGGTGAGCTTTACATCGACGGCAAGCTCGTTAACCACATTCCTCCGAAGGATCGTGACATCGCAATGGTTTTCCAGAGCTATGCACTGTATCCGCATATGACTGTTTATAACAACATGGCATTCGGTCTGAAGCTGCGCAAGATGCCCAAGGCCGATATCGATCGTCGTGTTAAGGAAGCTGCTCAGATCCTGGGCATCGAAGCTCTGCTGAATCGTAAGCCGGCAGCTCTGTCCGGTGGTCAGCGTCAGCGTGTTGCACTGGGCCGTGCAATCGTTCGTGAGCCGAAAGTCTTCCTGATGGACGAGCCGCTCTCTAACTTGGATGCTAAGCTGCGCGTTCAGATGCGTACTGAGATCACCAAGCTGCACAAGCGCCTCCAGACCACCTTCATCTACGTTACCCATGACCAGACCGAAGCTATGACGATGGGCTCCCGTATCGTTGTTATGAAGGACGGCTTCATGCAGCAGCAGGATACTCCCCAGAATCTGTACGACTATCCGGCAAACCTGTTCGTTGCTTGCTTCATCGGTACTCCCCAGATGAACATCTTCCGCGTTAAGCTGGAGAAGCGTGCTGACGGCGTTTACGCAGTGTTCGGCAACAACTCCGTTAAGGTTCCGGAAGGCAAGATCAAGCGCATGACCGGCGACTACATCGGCAAGGAAGTTTACATGGGCATCCGTCCTGAGAACATCCATGACGAGCAGGCCTTCATCAGCAACTATCCGGAAGCTTGCATCGATGTTTCCGTTGACGTTATCGAGCTGATGGGCTCTGAAACCTACCTGTACCTGTCCACCACCGGCAAGGACGAGAACTTCATCGCACGCGTTGATCCTCGCACCACTTCCCGCGGCGGCGACTCCATCAAGGTTGGCTTCGATGTAAATCGTCTGCACTTCTTCGATGTTGAAACCGAGAAGACCATCCTGTCCCGCGACTAATTAAAATCGCATCGGACTGATGTAAATAAAAAGAACATCGCCCAGTTGAATGACCGGGCGATGTTCTTTTGCAAAAATATCGCAGCACGCCCGTAATGTGAATTTCATTTGAAGAATTTTAAGGTTGTTCGCATGATAATATGAATTTGCTTGACATTAAGCGGACAAAAGATTAAAATAGTACTGTTGCCGTATCGTCTGCATCTTATATGTAGCGTTTTGGTAAATGCGAGCGACTATTTGCTCTGGAAGACGAATAAAATCAAAGAAGAAGAAGGAGGAAAAAAGTTTTGGTATACGCAATCGTTGCGGTGATTGCGCTGGCGATGGGTGTGGCTGCCGGATATCTGTACCGCAAAAACGCGATGGAGAAGAAGCTGGGTCAGACAGAGGATGTTGCCCGGAATCTTCTGGAGGATGCAACGCGTAAAGCGGAGGAGCGCAAAAAAGAAGCGCTTCTGGAAGCCAAGGAAGAAATCATTCGATTGAAATCGGATCTCGATAAGGAAGTGCGCGACAGAAGAAGCGAAGTTACGCGTCTGGAGCGCAGAGTCAACCAGCGTGAGGAACAGTTTGACAAGAAACTGGATAATTTGGAAACGCGCGAAGAAGCGCTGAATGCAAGAACCAAAGAAGTTGAACGCATCGAGGCAGAGGCGAACGAACTGCACGATCGTCAGCAAGGCGAACTCGAACGTATTGCCGGCATGACCGGCGAAGAAGCCAAGGAAATCCTGGTGGATCGCATTCAGAAGGATGCGTACCACGATGCCGCCGTGATGGTGCGGGAAATCGAAGCCCGCGCAAAGGAAGAGGCGGAAAAAAAGGCGCGCAGCATCATTTCGCTCGCCATTCAAAAGTGCGCTGCGGATCATGTGGCGGAAACCACCGTTTCCGTGGTTGCGCTGCCCAATGATGATATGAAGGGTCGCATCATCGGTCGTGAAGGACGCAATATCCGCACGCTCGAACTGGCGACCGGCGTTGATTTGATTATCGATGACACGCCCGAAGCTGTGATTATCTCGGCGTTCGATCCCGTGCGCCGTGAAGTTGCCCGTGTTGCACTTGAAAAGCTGATTACCGACGGCCGCATTCATCCTGCCCGCATCGAGGAAATGGTTGAAAAGGCGAAGAAAGAAGTGGATCAGCAGATTCGCGAAGCCGGTGAGCAGGCGGTATTCGAAACCAACCTCCACGGCATTCACCCCGAATTGGTCAAGCTGCTGGGCAGAATGCGTTTCCGCACGAGTTACGGTCAGAACGTTCTGCGCCACTCCATTGAAGTCAGCCATTTGGCAGGCGTAATGGCAGCGGAATTGGGCGCAGATGTTCAGCTGGCAAAGCGTGCCGGTCTGTTGCATGATATCGGCAAGGCCATCGACCACGAAGTCGAAGGCACGCATGTGACCATCGGTATGGATCTCGCCAAGAAATTCCACGAAAACGATTTGGTCATCAACGCCATCGGCGCACATCACGGCGATATCGAAGCGAAGAGCGTTGAAGCCGTGCTCGTTCAGGCGGCGGATGCCATTTCCGCGGCACGACCCGGCGCAAGAAGAGAATCGCTTGAGAACTACATCAAGCGCCTCGAAAAGCTCGAATCCATCGCATATTCGTTTGATGGCGTGGAAACCTGCTATGCGATTCAGTCCGGCCGCGAGGTTCGCATTATCGTTAAACCCGACGATGTCAACGATGCGGGCACGCTGGTGCTGGCTCGTGAAATCGCCAAGCGCATCGAAAAGGAAATGGAGTATCCGGGACAGATTAAGGTCAATGTCATCCGTGAAACCCGTTCCGTGGAATTCGCCAAATAATCAACAACTGTCTTCAGCGGGTATTTACTCGGTGAAGGCAGTTTTTTATACAGGGATTGAACGTTGAAACGGAGGGAGAAGAATGGATTTTCTGGTTGAATTGGATCCCATGCAGGCGGGAATGCTGGAGGAAGTGCTTCAAACGGAAGGCATCGAATTTGCAAAGGAACACGTTTCGGGCATCCCAACCGTATTCACACACAGCTATTTCGGAGTCGACAAGTTCTATGTGGATGCGGATAATATGCTTCGCGCCAAAGAATTGGTGAGCGAATTGTTCGGCGAGAATAGTTGACACATGCGGCTGCGGCGAATACCGCAGCTTTTTTGCGTCTTATCGGGATTTCACACATTATTTACAGAATAAAATCACCCGAGCTATTGACAAATTCTCCCCACCGTGGTAAATTATGATTAAAAGTTAGCACTCGATAGCAATGAGTGCTAACACCGGCGAAAGGAGTGTGGAGTATGAATTTGGATGAACGAAAGTATTTGATTCTGCAAGCTATCATCGATGACTATATTACCACAGCAACGCCGGTTGGATCGCGCACCATATCGCGAAAGGCGGGCGTGGGATTTTCCCCGGCAACGATTCGAAACGAGATGAGCGATCTCGAGGAGCTTGGCTATCTGGATCAGCCGCACACATCGGCGGGGCGTGTTCCTTCCGTGAAGGCGTATCGGTTATATGTCGATCACCTTCTGAAAGCCTCACGGCTGACCAATGAGGAGCGGGATGCCATCAGCGAGCATCTGAACCGACGATCTCAACAGGTGGAAAGCGTGATTCGAAGCGCCGCAAACGTGCTTTCGGACGCCACGCATTATACATCGGTAATTGTTGCGCCGAAGCTGGGAAGTTTGCGAATCAAACATGTTCAGCTGGTTCCCGTGGCGGAAAAGACGGCGCTGATGATTATCGTGACCAACGTGGGCATCGTGAAAGATGCGGTGATTCGCATTCCCGAAGGCATGACGGCGGACATTCTGTACGGCATTTCGAGAATGCTGACGGAGAAGCTCGCAGACAAGCCTCTCGAAGCGGTTCGGCAAACGTTTGCGGAATTGTTGCGTGATGCCGACGGCAACCGAAAGCTGTACAGCGAAGCGCTTTCCGTGATTGAAGACCGTTTGCAGCGGGAGGATGCCACGGAAGTGGTTATCGGCGGCGGTGCGAATCTGCTGAGTTATCCCGAATACAGCGACATCGCCCGTGCGAAGAGCTTCTTCAAAGTGCTGGAATCAAAAGAAACCGTGCGCAAGCTGGTCAATCGAGACGGCGGTATGGAAATCACAATTCGAATCGGTCCGGAAAACGGCATTCCCGAAATGAATGATTGCTCGGTGGTTACGGCAAATTACCGTGTGGGTGATTATTCAAGCGGCACGCTGGGCATTATAGGGCCGACGCGAATGAATTACAACCGCGTGATTTCAGTGCTCGATTTCATGGGCCGAGCGCTCAGCGAAGTGCTTGCCGATCGGAAATGAAAGGATTAACGAGACATGAAGAAAGAAAAGAATCCGGTGATGAACGAAGAACAGCCTGAAATTCAGGAAACCGAAGCAAAACCGGAAGTGAACGAAGAACCCGCAGACGAACAGCAGGCAACGGAAGATCAGTGGCGAGAAGCGCTGGAAACGGCCGTTAAGCAGCGAGACGAATATTTGGATTCCCTTCGCCGCACGCAAGCTGATTTTCAGAACTTCAAGCGCCGCAATCAGACCTCCCGTGCAGACGGTTATCAGGATGGTTTGTGCGACACCATCGGCGCCGTTCTTCCCGTAATCGACAACCTCGAACGCGCATTGGATGCCGCTCAGGAGGGCGATCCCCTGGCAGACGGCGTGAAGATGACCTTGAAGGTTATGCTCGATGCACTTGCGAAATTCGGATTTGAAGAAGTGCCCGCATTGGGCGAAACATTCGATCCGGAAAAGCACAACGCAGTGATGCGTGAAGTGGGCGAAGAACCCGGCAAAGTGCTTGCGGTATTCCAGAAGGGCTATAAAGTCAAGGATAAGATCATTCGCTATGCGATGGTCAAGGTTTCCGTAGAGGAATAACAACCCTGCTTTTCGCCCCAATCCGGCGAAGAGCTTTACATAAACAATCAACAGCTATCAACGATTTATTCGATTTATAGGAGGCAATTACAATGAGTAAGATTATCGGTATCGACTTGGGTACTACCAATTCCTGTGTGGCCGTTATGGAAGGCGGCGAACCTGTTGTTATCGCGAATGCCGAAGGCAATCGCACCACTCCGTCCGTTGTTGCGTTCTCGAAGAACGGTGAACGTCTGGTCGGTCAGGTAGCAAAGCGTCAGGCCGTTACGAATCCTGAGCGCACGATTGTTTCAATCAAGCGCCACATGGGCAGCGATTATAAAGTAAATATTGATTCCGAAAACTACACTCCCCCGATGATCAGCTCGATGGTTCTGCAGAAGCTGAAGGCAGATGCGGAAAGCTATCTGGGCGAAACCGTGACCGAAGCGGTTATCACCGTTCCCGCATATTTCTCCGACTCTCAGCGTCAGGCCACCAAGGATGCGGGCCGCATCGCAGGTTTGGATGTCAAGCGCATTATCAACGAGCCGACCGCAGCGGCATTGGCATACGGTTTGGATAAGGGCGACAGCCACAAGATTCTGGTTTACGACCTGGGCGGCGGCACGTTCGACGTTTCTCTGATGGAAGTCGGCGACGGCATCTTCGAAGTTCTGGCCACCGGCGGTGACACGCATCTGGGCGGCGATGACTTCGACCAGCGCCTGATTGACTACATCGCAGATGAATTCAAGCGTGAAAACAGCATCGATCTGAGACAGGATCGTATGGCACTGCAGCGCCTGAAGGAAGCCGCCGAAAAGGCGAAGATCGAGCTTTCCGGTTTGATGAGCGTGAATGTGAACCTGCCGTTCATTACCGCAGACGCAACGGGCCCGAAGCATTTGGATATGACCATCAGCCGCGCGAAGTTCAACGAGCTGACCGCTGATTTGGTCGAAAAGACCATTGGCCCGATGAATCAGGCATTCCGCGATGCAGGCGTTTCCGCCCAGGAAATCGACAAGGTAATTCTGGTTGGCGGTTCCACCCGTATTCCCGCCGTTCAGGAAGCCGTTCAGCGCGTGACCGGCAAGGAACCCTACAAGGGAATCAACCCCGATGAATGCGTTGCGGTTGGCGCGGCAATTCAGGGCGGCGTGCTCGCAGGCGACGTGAAAGACGTGGTTCTGCTCGACGTTACTCCCCTGTCTTTGGGCATTGAAACCCTCGGCGGCGTATTCACCCGCTTGATTGACCGCAACACCACCATCCCCGTTAAGAAGACGCAGGTGTTCTCCACCGCCGCAGACGGTCAGACCAGCGTGGATGTGCACGTTCTGCAGGGCGAACGTGAAATGGCGGCATACAACAAGACGCTCGGCCGCTTCCAGCTGACCGGCATCGCTCCCGCTCCCAGAGGTGTGCCGCAGATTGAGGTTACCTTCGATATCGATGCAAACGGTATCGTGCACGTATCCGCAAAGGATCTCGGCACGGGCAAAGAGCAGTCGATTGCCATCACCGCTTCTTCGAACATGTCCGAAGAGGAAATCAAGAAGGCCGTTGACGATGCCGAAAAGTATGCGGCGGAAGATAAGAAGCACAAGGAAGAAATCGAGGTCGTCAACCAGGCGGACAGCCTGATTTATCAGACCGAAAAGACCATGAAGGAAATGGGCGATAAGCTCGATGCCGCCGATAAGGCTCAGCTCGAAAGCGAATTGGAGAACTTCAAGAAGGTTCGCGAGAGCAACGACGTTGCCCAGATTAAGACCGCTATGGAGAGCTTCAGCCAGGCAACCTACGCCATCTTCGGCAAGGTCTACCAGCAGCAGTCCCAGCAGCAGGGCGGCGAAAACGCACAGGGCGGCGCACACGTCAACGATGACGGCACCGTGGAAAGCGAATTCACCGACAACAACTAATCTTCATCCATCAAGGGAAAATGCCCGCTCGCCCCGAATCGGCGGACGGGCAATAGCCCTTTATAAGCCCACGGGAATCCGATTGCCGAAACGGGCAGAAAGTGAGGCTTCCGCACGATTTGAATATCCGATGCGGCGGCAATGTTAGATATGAAAAAAGATTATTATGAGGTTTTGGGCGTCGATAAAAGTGCGGACGACGCAGCCATTAAATCAGCGTATCGCAAGCTGGCGAAGAAATATCATCCGGATGTGAATCCCGGTGATAAAGAAGCAGAAGAGCATTTCAAGGAAGTCAACGAGGCCTATCAAACCTTGTCCAATCCGCAGAAGCGCGCGGCGTACGATCAATACGGTCCGGACGGCCCGCAGGCATCTTCCGGATTCGGCGGCTACGGCGATTTCAGCGGCGGCGGCGGATTCGGCGGATTTGAAGATATTTTCTCGACATTCTTCGGCGGCGGTGCATCGGGAGCACGCAGAAACGGCCCCGTTCCCGGAGAAGATTTGCGCTACGATTTAACGATTTCGTTTGAAGAAGCCGCATTGGGCTGCGAAAAGGAAATCAATCTGGTTCGTGACGAAGAATGCGCGAATTGCAGCGGCACAGGTGCAGCGCCCGGATCAAAGGTAGAAACCTGCTCAACCTGTAACGGAAGCGGTCAGGAGCGAGTGGTAACCAATACGCCGTTTGGCAGAATGCAGAATATCCGCACCTGCTCTCGCTGTAACGGAAAGGGAAAAATCATCACGCAGAGCTGTCCGAAATGCAAGGGGCGCGGCAAGGTTCGTGTATCCAAGCGGCGCACGATTAAAATTCCCGCAGGCATTGCGGACGGTCAGGTGTTGACCATTCGCGGACAGGGCGGTTTGGGCGAACGCGGCGGTCAGCCCGGCGATTTGCTGGTTGTGATTTCCGTGAAGCCGCATAAGCTGTTCAAGCGCCGTGACGACAATCTGTACATCGATGTGCCGCTCACATTCACACAGGCGGCGCTCGGCGCGGAGATAGACGTGCCGACATTGGGCAAGCCCGTGAAATATAAGTTCCCGGAAGGCACACAGCCCGGACGCGTGTTTGTGATTCGGGGCGAAGGCGTGACGCACCTGCGCGGAAACGGCAAGGGCGATTTGTATGTAACCGCCGTGGTGGAAATTCCCACGAAGCTCACGGAGAAGCAGAAAAATCTCCTGCGTGAATTCGATGAAACCACCAGCGGCAGTCAATACGAGAAAAAGAAAACCTTCTTCGATCGTGTGCGGGATGTGTTTTCATAACAGGAAAAAAGTCGGTGAATCCAAACGGATACGCCGACTTTTCTTCGTTTACTCCAATATGAAATTCTTCAATGCATTCACCGCATCAAACGCATAGGGCGTTTCCCAGCCGTTGAGCTCCTCTTTGCGGCGAAATCCCCAGGAAACCCATGCACAATCGATTCCCGCATTTTTCGCCGTTTGAATATCCACATCGCTGTCGCCGACATAGAGCGCGCGGTTTTTCGGAATCGCAAAGTGTTCGAGAATGGCATACACCGCATCGGGAGCGGGCTTTCTCGGAATTCCCGGGCGTTCCCCCAGCGCCATTTCAATATTCGGAGCGAGGTATTTTTCGCATAAATCATTCACCGCAGAATCAAATTTATTGGAATTGCACGCAACATGAACGCCCGCCGCCCGAAGCTGTGTCAGCATGGCGCAGATTTCGGGATACGGTGCGGTTTTGATTTGCGCATGAGCGGCATAGTATTCACGAAACCACTTCAGCGCACATTCATAATCGGCCTGTGAAGCCTCTTTCGGAATCGCACGGCGAATCAATTTCCCGACACCGCCGCCGACCATTCGCCGCACCGCATCCACGGTATGCTCGGGATAGGCGAATTGACGCATCGTCTGATTGCACGCATCCGCAAGATCATCAAGCGTATTCAATACAGTTCCGTCCAAATCGAAAATCACAAGATCATATCGCATAATGATTCCTCCCCCACTGGTATGCAGTCTAGCAAATTTATCCGTTATGCAGCAGCATTTTTCTGTTAAAATTCAATTCATTTCACAGATTGCCCTAAAAAAATCGATTCTCCGTCTTGTAAATGTATTCGAAAAGTGGTATAATAAAAT
>CAVHAH010000001.1:0-30793 GCA_963633785.1 bacterium | reverse complement strand
TTTTCTATCATAGCTTATTTCAAAAGTGCCTTCAGGTCCTCTTCGGGCGTGGAAATCGGCGCAATGCCGAAATTCTCCACCAGATAATTCAGAACATTGGGCGATACGAATGCGGGGAGCGTCGGGCCCAGGCGAATGTTCTTGATGCCCAGATACAGAAGCGTCAGCAGAATGCAAACCGCCTTCTGTTCATACCAGGACAGAACCATCGACAGCGGCAAATCGTTCACGCCGCAGCCGAATGCGTTTGCCAGCGCAACCGCAATCTGAATGGCGCTGTATGCATCGTTGCACTGACCGACATCCATCAGTCGGGGCAGTCCGCCGATTGTGCCCAAATCCAGATCGTTGAAGCGGTATTTGCCGCAGGCCAGCGTGAGCACAACGGTATCCGCAGGCGTCTGCTTCACGAATTCGGTGTAATAATTGCGTCCCGCGCGAATGCCGTCGCAGCCCGCAACCAGGAAGAAATGCTTGATTGCGCCGGCTTTCACCGCATCGATTACCTTGTCTGCCACGCCCAGAACCGTACCTCTTGCGAAGCCGGTCATCACGCTGCTGCCGCCGTTCATGCCGGTGAATGCCTTATCCTCGGAATAACCGCCCAATTCGAGCGCCTTTTCAATCACGGGCGTGAAATCCTTGTTCTCGCCGATATGATTCATTTCGGGATAGGAAACGAGCGCGGTGGTGAACACACGATCGGAATAGCTTCCCTTCGGCGGCATCAGGCAGTTGGTGGTAAACAGAACGGGGGCGGGCAAATCGGCGAATTCCTTCTGCTGATTCTGCCATGCCGTTCCGAAATTGCCCTTCAGATGGGCGTATTTCTTCAATTCGGGATAGGCGTGCGCCGGAAGCATTTCGCCGTGGGTGTAGATGTTGATGCCCTTCCCCTGCGTTTGCTCGAGCAGCAGTTTCAAATCCCGCAGGTCGTGGCCGGAAATCACGATGAACGGACCCTTTTCCACATTCAGCGATACGCTCGTCGGTTCGGGCGTGCCGTAGGTTTCGGTATTCGCCTTATCGAGCAGTTCCATGCACTTCAGATTCTTTTCGCCGACTTCCATCACGATGGGCAGCAGACCCGCCATGTCCCAATCATCGCCGATGGCGCAGAGGGCCTTTGCGAAGAAGGCATTCACTTCCTTGTCGGTATAGCCCAGAACCATTGCATGGTGCGCATACGCCGCCATGCCGCGAATGCCGAACAGAATCAGCGATTTCAAACTGCGAATGTCCTCATCGGCATTCCAAAGGTCGTTCATGTCGTAATCATCCGTGCGGCCGCAATGCGCTTCGCAGGCGGAGCAGTTCGGAGAAAGGCGATTCTTCTCCGCATGCATCTTTTCCGTGAGTGCGAGAATGGTTTCGCTGTTGAAATTCACGTTGGTCACGGTGGTAAACAATCCGTCAATCAGCAAAGCGTAGGTGCCGTCGTTCACGTCTGCGCTGTTGCCTGCCGCACGCGCCACGCCGATCATCGCACCCGTCAGTTCGTCCTGCAGTTTGGCGACATCCGCCGTTTTTCCGCAAACGCCCGCCTTGCCCGTGCAACCGCGGCAGCCTGCAGTCTGTTCACACTGGAAGCAAAACATCTCATTCATGGTCGAAATCCTCCTTACTCCAAAATCCTTCCGTCGGTCGAAATCACAACAACCTGCCACGGAATGAATTTTCCGCTGTTCATCAATGCCTTCTTCGCCGCATTTTCCAACCCGCCGCAGCAGGGAACTTCCATGCGCACGATGGTCACGCTCTGAATGTCGTTTTCACGAATAATCTCCGTGAGCTTTTCGGAATAGTCCACGCTGTCGAGCTTCGGGCATCCGACGAGCGTGATGTGTCCCTTGATGAATTTCTCGTGGAACGATGCATACGCATACGCCGTGCAATCCGCCGCAATCAGCAGTTTTGCGCCCTTGAAATACGGTGCCTTCACGGGAACGAGCTTAATCTGAACGGGCCACTGCGCCAGTCGGCTGGGCTGTTCGGCATTCACCGCAACGCTTTCATGCGATTCGTGATGCAGCATCTTCGATTGCGTTCCGGGGCAGCCGCAGGGCAGTTTCTTTCCTTCCGCCTGCATCTTCTTCTGCTTGTGTTCCATAACGGCCTTCTCATCGTAGGCAACGGCTTCGCGTTCCACAAAGGAGATGGCGTTTGTGGGGCATGCGGGCAGGCAATCGCCCAAACCGTCGCAATAATCATCACGCATGAGCTGCGCCTTGCCGTCCACCATGGCAATCGCACCCTCATGACACGCCGCCGCACATGCGCCGCAGCCGTTGCATTTCTCCCGATCGATTTCGATAATTCTGCGCTTCATATTCCTAAACCACCCCTCTTGCCTTTTCAACGCTATTATAGTACAATGAAACCGATAAGTCGGTTGAATTTTCAACAAACAGGTGATTTTATGGATGAATTTTTGTCAATCATTCATGCGTCCGAGCTTTTTGCGGGCGTGGACGAATCCGAAATTCCGGTGATGCTTCAATGCCTGGATGCGAAACGGGAAACCTTCCCGAAGGACGCTTTTCTGCTTCGCGAGGGGCAGATTACTTCGTCCATCGGCATGGTGCTTTCGGGCAGTGTGCTGGTGGTTCAGGAGGACATCTGGGGCAACCGCAACATTCTTTCCAGAATCAACCCGTCGCAGACCTTCGCAACGGCATTCGCCTGCGCGCCCGGTGCGGTTCTGAATGTCAGCGTGGTGGCGGATACGCCGGTCACGGTGCTGTTTTTGAATGTGCGCAGAATTTTGACCGTGTGTTCCTCCGCCTGCACGCATCACAGCAAGGTGGTTTATAATCTCTTAGGCGACCTCGCTCAAAAAAATCTGCGGTTCAACGAGAAACTCACCCACATGGGTCAGCGCACCACTCGGGCGAAGCTGATGTCGTATTTTTCGATGATGGCGCGCAAGAAGGGGAGCTTTGAATTCGAGATTCCGTTTTCCCGCCAGCAGATGGCCGATTATCTCGGCGTAGAGCGCAGCGGCCTTTCCGCCGAACTGGGGAAAATGCAGAAGGAAGGGCTTCTCGAATACAACCGAAACCGCATCGTTCTGAAGAAAAGCGATTCAAACGTTTGAATGTTCGGGTTTTTGCGCCATTGCAGTGCAATCACGATTTGTTGTTCCGTGCTTTATACTGTTTTTACGAACAATAATCCAAAATATCTATTTTATAATCGCTTTTTTCTTGATGATGTAATATGGGAATGCTATAATGCCTTCTATACTTTTTCGAAAAGGAGAAGAACAGGGCATGAGCAGTATTCACGAGGAATGCGGTGTTTTCGGCGTATACAGTCCCGAAGTGTGCGACATTGCGCCGATTTGCTATCACGGTTTGTTTGCACTGCAGCATCGGGGGCAGGAAAGCGCGGGCATTGCCGTGAACGAAAACGGCATTATCCGAAGCCATAAGGACGCCGGATTGGTCAACGATGTATTCACGCCCGAAAATCTCCGATCGCTGGGGTGCGGGCAGATTGCGGTCGGGCATGTGCGCTACGGCACCACCGGTTTGAATCCCAGACAGAACGCCCAGCCGATTGTGGTCAACCACATCAAAGGCCTTATGGCGATGGCGCACAACGGCGCCCTGACCAATGCGGGCGAATTGCGCGAAGAGCTGGAAATGAACGGCGCAATCTTTCACATGACGAGCGATTCGGAAATCATAACGCATATCATAACCCGTGAACGCCTGCGCTGTGCATCCATTGAAGAGGCGGTCGGGCATGCGATGGATCGTTTGCAGGGGGCGTATTCGCTGGTAATCATGTCTTCCACAAAGCTGATTGCCGCCCGTGATCCGCACGGTTTCCGTCCGCTGTGCATGGGCGAAATGAACGGAAAAATCGTGTTCGCCTCGGAAAGCTGTGCGCTGGATTGCGTGGGCGCAACCTTCGTTCGGGATATCGAGCCGGGCGAGATTGTGGTTGTGGACAAAAACGGCCTTCGCAGCGATACCTCCCGTGTGGGCAAATGCGACAAATCGCTGTGCGTGTTTGAATTCATCTATATTTCCCGACCCGATTCAATGGTCGACGGTTCGAGCGTGCATTGGGCACGGCAGCGCGCGGGCAGTTTTCTGGCGCTGGAACATCCCGCACAGGCGGATGTGGTTATCGGCGTGCCGGATTCGGGCATCGATGCCGCAATCGGTTATGCTCGCACTTCGGGCATTCCCTACGGCATCGGATTTCTGAAAAACAAATACATCGGCAGAACATTCATACAGCCCACCCAGGAAGACCGAGAATTGAAGGTGCGCATCAAGCTGAATCCGATTTCCGCAACCGTGAAGGGCAAACGCGTGGTTCTGGTGGATGATTCCATTGTGCGGGGCACAACGGCCATGCGCATCGTGAAACTGCTTCGCAAGGCGGGCGCAACGGAAGTGCATATGCGCTCGTCCGCACCGATGTTCAAACATCCCTGCTATTTCGGCATCGATGTCGACAGCGAGGAAAACCTGATTGCAAGCAATCATTCGTTGGAAGAGATTCGCCAAATGCTCGGCGTGGATTCGCTGGGCTATCTCTCCGTGGAAAACGCGCGCAAGCTGGCGGATAATACCTGCGGCTTCTGCTGTGCGTGCTTTGACGGAAACTATCCCTGCGAGCCGCCCAAACAGAATCAGAGAAGCCTGTTCGAGCGCAGCGTGATCGAGGATCAATAATCAGGCCGTTGCCGGAAAAGATGCTTCTTACTTCCATTATTCCTGCAGTTATGAAGACGAGCAGGGCGGAACGGCTTATGAGCAATCGCTCATTTGCTATTTCCCGATTGACGATTCCTGTTACGTTGCCTGCATTATCAGTTTCTATGTGAACGATTCAAGCAGTCTCCTTTCCGAAGAGGATCTGATGAATTATCTGAATACTGCGGCGGCGGCCATTGCATTCGAAGAATAATCAAACCGCCCGATAGATTTCGAAACGGTTGAAGCAAGGAGGCAATATGAATTACTTCGTTGAAATAGTGATTTTTAATATTGTCGTTTTCACGATTTGCGGAATCAACATGGCGAAAAAGGGCAAGCTCGGCATCATTCAGGAATACCCGAAGGCCATACAGGACCGTTGCAGGGAGCTTGGTTTGATACGGGAAAACTCCGGGAAGCTGACGAAAAGGGCAACCATCGGCAAGCTGGGGTTCTTCATCGGATACATCTTTCTGCAAACGGCATTGGCGTATTTTATCGGCGGCGCCCGCACATTCTTCGAAGGATGGCTTCACGGCTATATCATGTGGGTGGCGGAAATGTGGTTTGATGCGTTGGTCGTGGATTGCCTTTGGTTTTGCCACAGCAAGCGAATGATTATTCCCGGAACCGAGGATTTGACGGAGGCCTATCACGATTATTGGCACCATATCAAATATGCGGTAATCGGAATGTTCACCCAGGCCGTGATTGCCTTGCCGGTAGGGCTTTTGATAATGCTGTTGTCAAAAGCATCAGTGTCTTAAATAATAAATTAAAGAAACGAGGTAATAAAAAATGAACAGAATCGACCGTCTTCCCGCCGTGCCGCTGATTGCGACCGACCCGTATCTCTCCATTTGGATGCCCGCCGACACCATGAACGAAACGGACAGCACGCACTGGTGCGGCCCGATTAAGCCCATCCGCGGCGAATTCACCGTTGACGGCGCAACGGCACGTTTCCTGGGCGCGGGTGAAGCCGAGCCTGCGGAAATGACTTCTTTGGAGGTCTCCCCCACGAAAACCGCATTCACCTGCGCATTCAACGGCGTGGAGCTTCTAACCGAGTTCGTTACGCCCGCCCTGCCCGATGATTTGGACGTTTTGAGCATGCCGATTACCCTCGTTCGCTTTACCGCCAAGAATACGGACGGAAAGGAACACGAAACGCATGTGCATTTCACGCTCTCCGACCGCATTTGCTATGACGGCGATATCGCCCCGCGTATGATCGGCAGAAAGCTGGTTCTGGACGGCACGAATGTCGCTTGGCGCGGTCAGGCATGTCAGAAGCCGCTGAGCAATTCGGGCGACCATATCACCATCGACTGGGGCTATCTGTATCTCGCCTCCGCCTGCGAAGTTTCGGTGCTCGGAAACGGCCTTGCGCTGGATGCCGATGTTTCAAAGGGCGCCGCTTCTGCCGTGATTGCCTATGACGATCTTGCCTCCATCAATTATTTCGGCGATTTCTGCAAGGCATGGTATCGCAGAAACGGTCTTCAGATTACGGATGCCATTCGCTACGGCGTGAATCACTTTGACGAACTGCTTTCCCGCTGTGAAACGATGGATGCGCGCGTTTTGAAGGATGCTTCCGCCGAGGGCGAAGCGTATGAAAAGATTATTGCGGCGGCCTGGCGGCATACCTTCTGCGCACACAAGCTGATTGCCACGCCCGCAGGCGAAATGGCGCTGCTTTCCAAGGAAAACGATTCCAACGGCTGCATCGGCACGGTGGACGTGAGCTATCCGTCCATTCCGATTTTCCTGAAATACTGCCCCGAATTGGTGAATGCGCTCTGCCGTCCGGTGCTTGAATTCGCTTCCCTGCCGGTTTGGAAGTTTGATTTCGCTCCGCACGATGTGGGCCGTTATCCGAATGTGCTGGGTCAGGTGTATGCGCTCAACCATGTGCGCGCGCAGAACGGCGATACCTATCCCTATATCTATCTGTATCCCGAAAACGAAGATATTTACGACGACCGCTATCAGATGCCCGTTGAAGAATCGGGCAATATGCTGATTATGCTGGAAGCCGCGCGTGAATACGGCGCAGACAGCGCACTGGCCGACAAATATCGCCCCCTCACCGAAAAGTGGGTGCAGTACCTTCTGAAATACGGTTCGGATCCGGGCGAACAGCTCTGCACGGACGATTTTGCGGGACATCTCGCACACAATATCAACCTCGCATTCAAGGCGGTTGTGGGCGTTGCCTGCTATGCACGTCTGGTGGGCGATGAAAGCTATCTGGAAAAGGCCAAGGAAATGGCGAAGGGTCTGCTTGAAAAGGTCGGCACGAACGGCGATGCGCCGCTGACGCTCGACGGCAAGGGCTGGAGCATGAAGTACAATCTGCTCTGGGACCGCGTTCTGAAGCTGAATCTGTTCCCGGATGAATTCTACCGCAACGAAACCGAGAGCTATGTGAAGCGCATTAACCGCTACGGTCTGCCCCTGGATTCCCGCGCGGATTACACGAAGTCCGACTGGATTTGCTGGACGGCGGCCATGAGCGAGGAGCGAGAGGTTCGCGATGCACTGCTCAAGCCGATTGCCGTTTACCTGCGTGAAACCCAATCCCGAGTGGCCTTCTCCGACTGGTACGACACCAAGACGGGACGCTACGAGCATTTCATTGCGCGAAGCGTACAGGGCGGTTTGTTTGCATTGATGCTGAAGCCGCTGAATTGATGATACGGGCAATACCGCCGAATTCGGCGGTATTGCTTTATTTCAAATATTCGGAAACTTCCGATTCAAGGCGTTTCCATTCTTCAAAGGGCGCATTTGCATTCGCGAAAATCGCCTTCAAATCTTTGTTCAGCGCAGACATTTCCCCGACCGCATTCATGGCGTGGTCGGAGGCGCAGATTTTTCCGATGGAGGTTCTGCACATCAGCTTATAGACTTTGCAGCAGGTTTTATGATACTTTTCGGAGCGGAAATTATTATCGCCGGACGGCAGAATTTCATGCCCCGCTTTTTCAAGCGCCGAATAGCCCTCGATGTTCGCTCGGATAATGCGCTCGATATAGGCTTTGTTTCTGCCGATTTTCTTCAGATTTCCGTTTGTGTAGTAGCATGCAAAAACGCAGGGAATAATAAATGCGGCGTGGGAAAGGAGATAGTCGTTCATGTTCGGCTCGTATGCGATTTTGTAGGGCGTGTCGGCGAAGACCGATTGAATCAGCCGTTCATTGGACGGAGCGTTCTTCAGCTGTCCGATGGTGATTTTCTTCAAATCAAGCGAAGCGACGTATTCCTTTTCTCTGTGCCCCGCAGAACTTGCGAAGGCGAACATCACGTTTTTATCGGGGAGTGCGGCGGCGCACTGCTCCGCTCTCGTGTTGTTGCCGACGAATACGATGTTGCGTGAAACGTTTTCCCGAAGCATCGGCATAACGGAATCAAGCTGTGTGAAGCGCACGGCAACGAATATCATGTCGTAAGCATCCTGCGCATTCAATGTATGCACAACGGGAATTTTCGCATTCTTTTTCTTGAAAGAATAGCGGTATTTAACGGTCAGGCCGTTCTTCTCTATATGCTCGCCCCAGTTGCCCCGTGCCAACAGCGCAACGTCTTTTCCCGCAAGAAACAGATTCATTGCGAGATTGCATCCGAGCACGCCCGCTCCCAAAACCAATATTTTCATCGTTTGACCTCCTTTGCCAGGAAACATCCGTCTTCATGTGAATTGATGATTCCGACGGCTTGCAGATAGGCGTAAATCACGGTGGTCCCCACGAATTTCATGCCGCGTTTTTTTAAATCCTTTGATATTTCATCGGAAAGCGGAGAGCTTGTTTTCGTGTTTTCAAACACAACCCGATTGTTCGTCCAATGCCACAGATAATCCGAGAAACTGCCGCATTCCTTTTGAATCGCCCGAAACACCTGCGCATTGGTCACGGCGGCCTGTATTTTCAAACGGTTTCGGATAATGGACGGGTCGTTTCCGAGGGATTCCAGCTTGGTTTCGTCATAGGCGCAGACCTTTTGCAAATCAAAACCGTCAAACGCCGCGCGAAAGCCTTCCCGTTTATTCAGCACGCATTCCCACGATAATCCCGCCTGAAAGCATTCGAGAATCAGCATTTCAAAGAGCTTGGAATCATCATGAACGGGAACGCCCCATTCCAGGTCGTGATAGCGAACGTATCGCTCGTTTTTCGGATTGGCCCAGCAGCACCTCGGTTTCCCGTCTGCATTCGCCGTGAATTTTTCTCCCTTCGGGATGCGCTTTTCAAAATAAATCGGATTGGTCAGCAGAATGCGCACTTCGGGGGCGCAGTCGTCGACTTTGCGCAGAATTTCATAGCGAACGAATTTCACGCCGTTCTCTTGAAAACAAAGCTGCATTTCCCGTCCGTTTTCGGGCGTGACGGTTTCCGTTTGATTTTTATCCGTGATGGTTCGGATTTTATCGCCGCTGCGAAGGCGGGTGAATTTTACCGTTATCGCCGTGCCTTCGCAAACCGTATCCCCGAAAAGGCATTCCGTTTCCGTTATTTCGGCGTTTGGCATTTCGGGCGTCATTTTGATATAGGTGTGACCGCTTCGCAGGGCCGACAGAATATCCTCGGGGCTTCGTGACATGGCATAAACGCAGGTGCACGGAATGCCCGGCAGGCTGTTCAGACCTATGCGATGAAAATCGCTTCCGCCGATTACGGGGATTTTCCTGCCGCCGCAAAGCTGTTCATGCCACCAGGACAGGCAGCGGGTGTTCTTGTTTTCATGCATCCACGCCCTGTTCCAGACTTCCACCGCATCGAACGGAGCGATGTCAAAGCCCCATTTCCAGCCGCAATCGGGGCTGTCGAAGGGATGGTTGAATACAATCATCGCACCGTTGAAACGGGCCTCCTCGATAATGGCGGCGGCCTGCTGTTCCGAATTCACGCAAAACGGATTCTTATACGGCCGTTTCACGCCCAGAAAGCCCGAATGCCCCTTGTAATGCGTCCATTCCGTGCCGGGCAGAACCGTGATATCCGCCGGTCGGGGAAGAAAATCGTTTTCCGAATAATTGTTGTGATTGGTAATGAATGCATAATCCAGATGCTGTTTGCGGCAAAGCTCCACAACTTCTTCGCTGTCCAGCGCACCGTCCGAACCCTTTGTGTGTATATGCGTATCGCCGCAAAAAAGGCGAAGCCGCTTCATTTCGAATACAACGCGGTATTTCACCGTAACGCCCTGCGGGGCGATTTTATACGCACCCACGACAATTTCCCACTTGCCCGGAACAATGGGCACCGCCGCATAGCCCTGCGAGCTTTCATAGGCCGAAATGAATATATGATTGCGATTCGAGCCGGAAGCGCCGATATATTCACCGTCTGCGGCAATCACGCCCAAATCGATGATATTCGCCTCTTCGTCATAGCGAACACCGTTTTTTTCATATTGAATATGCCGAGGATATTCATAATAGATATCCATGCGCTCCACATTTTCCGAAACCTCGAAGGGAATCGTAAAATAGGTGCGCTCTTTTTGCTTGGGAATCAAACATTCAAACTGAATTTCCATACCGTTCACTCCTCTGCGGCGTTCGGATTCACGGTGAATCCCTCGGTTATATTCTAGCGGATTCAATCGCTTTTTTCCACCCTTCCTTCCATTAAAATGCGAATATCTGTCGGAATGCTTGATTTTAACCGTGCAATCGGATATACTTGAAGAGAAAAAAACGATGGAGGATGGGTATGAAGAAACTTTCGATTGTATTGGCGATTCTTATGATGCTTACCATGATTCTCCCCTGCGCCCTTGCACAGGAGAGCACCTACTATTCACTCTCCTTCTGCGATCCTACGCTGAGTGTGAACGACGAAACCGTGTTCGATCTGACCGGCATGACCGTTGATCCCACAATGCTCGTGACCGACGGCGGCGATCAGGCCCTGCGCCTTGAATTGTACGGCGGCGAGGATTACAGCTACCTGACCTCGCTTCAGGTGCAGTTTTCGCAGGAAGGCGTTGTGCTGTCGCTGGACGGCATGAGCAACACCTATTGCTTGTCGTATGAAACGCTCTCCGAACTGCTCGGCGACGATTTGGGCTTTGATTTCGCTTCCCTTCTGCCGGGCATTCTTGCGAACCTCAATCTGCGTTCGACGCTTGATTCCGCTTCCGCACAAATGGGCGAAGTTTTCGCACAGATCGGTTCGCTTTCCTGGCGCTGGATTCCCGTTCTGGCTTTGAGCGATTCGATTTCGTTTGATGAAAACGGCGAATGCGTGCTTCCCGTGCATGTCTCCGAAGAAGAGAGCAGCGCATTCATCGCACAAGTGACCGAGATGTATTCGCAATACGATTTGGAAACGAGTCTCGAATCCGTCAGTGCCGACGGTCAGATTACGGTTTACGGCAGTGACGACGCATTCACGTCTTACACCGTTTCTCTGAGCGGCACCTTGACCGCAGACGGCGCAACCGCCTCCTATACGCTCGAAAGCGATATTTCCGATGAGGCGATGTATGGCACTTTCGAAGTCACCGATGAATCCGGCGAGGAAATTCTGTACACGCTGTCTCCCTACGAGAACGAGAACGAAACCGTTACGGAAGACCATGTCATTCTCGTTTCCGAGAACGGATATAATATCGGCTATATCGAGTTCCTGAAAGCCTACGAGCCCGAAACCGGTTATCAGACGGAATGGGCCGCTACCGTTTTCGGAGAGGCCGAGGACGGTTCGGAGGATTTCAACATCGATTTGATGACCTTCACCGATTATGACACGGATATAGACCACAGCTGGGCGTTTACCTTTTCCGTAAGCACGGGCGATGCATCGCAGTCTTTGGATAATGCGAATCTGCTTTTGCACTTCACCTATAACGGCTATGATGATTCGGGCTATCGTGACGGCTATATCTTCGCAGGCTACAGAACCGAAGACGAGTCCGCGGATTTCTCGATGCGCGTGATTGAATCCCGCACGGAGTTGGACAGCGAAGAATGGGCGCTCTCCTATGCGGATTCTCTGGATATCGCAACGCTGAGTGATTCCGATATTCAGAGCGCACAGATGGGATTGATGGGCGTTCTGGGCGAAGTGGGCGCAACGCTTCAGGAGCAGTTCCCCGAAATCGCAGACCTTATTTCCTCTGTAATCGACAGCGCAGAGTATTGATGCGCAGCCCCTTCCCTTCTTGATTGATAAAGAGGCGGTGAATCTCATCGGATTCACCGCCTCTTTGTGTTTCTCCTTCCATGCGTTGTCAATCGCCGTAATTCAGGCGCAGCTTTGCATAGAAGTCTTCCAGAAGCAGGCGGACATCTATCGTATAATACACGCGAATCAGCTTGCCGTCGGGGCGTTCTTCATAGGTGAAATCCTCGCGCACGCGCGGTGCATGCCGCATGGTATAGTTCATGCGCTCCTTGTCTTCGAGGAACACGCCGATGGTCGGCTGATCGCCGATGCACCAGGTTTCGCCGTGCGGCCACGGCATATTTGCGCAGGCATCGTTCAATTCAACCATCTGCTTGAACAGATAGGCGCCGATTTTTCCGCAGCACGCCACTCGGCTTTGCAGTTCCGCCAGCGAAACATTCACCTGTTTGTAAACGCTCTTGGGAACCTGCCAGATTTCGCAGCCCGACGCGAACACCACATTCGCGCCCGCCACGTCCTGCGAGAGGTTGAATTCCCAGCCGCCCTTGGGATAGTCTTCGCCGCCAATCCACACCGCAATAATGCGATCGGCAATTTTCGGCTCCATCAGCAGTGCGCTCGCCAGATTGGTGATTGCGCCCTGCAGCGCCACCACCAGCGGACGCGGATCGTCCTTCATCGCTTCTTCAACGATGAATCGCGAGCCTTCGGATTCAACGAAATGCGTTTCATCTTCCAAAGGCGTGACGCAGCCCTTGAATACCGGATATTCGCCCGTGAGCCCCATCAAATCGAGCACGAGATTGATTTCATCGTAGCTCTTCATCATGGTCTTGCGGCTGTTGTATTCGTTTTCTTTGTGTTCGAAATGCGTGGCGATGATGCCCTTGACATCAAACATCGGCGTCATCAGGTGATGCGCAATGGCAAACTGATCGTCGGCTTCGTTCTTCGCATCGGTATCCACAATCACGCGATACTGCTTCCCAAAAGGCACTTCAAAGTGCAGATTGCTGTTTTTCATTGTAGTTCTCTCCTTTTGTCCGACTTCGCAAACGAGGCGCAATGCTTCTGCCGCGATTGCTTCTCTCTCTTCGGCAGGCACAACGCCTTTCGGAATATGGCGTTTCGTTGCTTCGCGCTCCCTCGCCTCGTAATTCGCCGAAGAAACGTGCATTTCCTGCACAAATGCCGCAGAAAATAATTTTTCATCGTCCGAAGCCGCCACCGCGGCATTTACTTTCGGAATTCACTATTCATTATTCTTGAGCGGAGGGTATTGACAATTCGCGTTGAATCTGTTATAATTGTTTTCGTTGTTGAGAATATAGGGGCATGGTGTAATGGTAACACGTGGGTCTCCAAAACCTTTGTTGTGAGTTCGAATCTTACTGCCCCTGCCATGTGAGCTTTTTCCGAACGGAAAGAGCTCCTTTTTTTCGGGTTTCATTGCATTCAAAAAGTGCGTTCCCTTTGTTTTTTTCGGGAACGCACTTTTCGGTTTTTTGGATTTAGGGATACGCTGATTAAATGAGGTGGTAAGCTGAGCAGTGAATTTTGCGGCATATGCGATTGCGGAAATCGAAGGTTTACTGGAGGTAAATCGAGATTTTTGCAAGAAGCAGATGCCGTGAAAGGCACGCTCAGATTCGCCGCCGAATTAATCAGTGTGTCCTTAGTCTTCCGTGATGTATTTATCGATAATGCTCTGCACCGTGCCGTCGGCAATCAGCTTTTCCAGTTCGGTGTTGAATGCCTCGTAGATGGCGCTGTCCTTGGAGAAGCAGATGGCGTATTCTTCATAGGCGTATGCGGATTCCAGAACCTTCAGGCCTTCATTCGCCGCCACGAAGGATTCGGCAACCTCGCCGTCGATAATGATGCAGTCCGCCTTGTTCGCCAGCAGCGCAACCACGGCATCGGGCGCCTTGTTGAAGCGCTGAATATCATGCTTCAGACCGTTGGCTTCCACATCATCCGTGATGTAGAGGTCGCCCGTCGTGCCCTGCTGCACGGCGATGGAGAAGCTGTTTTCCGTGTTGAACAGATCGTCAACCGATGTAATCGAGCTGTCTTCGGGAACGATAATTTTCTGCGCCGTTGTGGTGTAGGGCGTGGAGAAATTCACGCTCTGCTTGCGCTCCTCGGTGATGGTGAATCCGGACATGCCGAAATCCACTTTGTTCTGAACCACCGCCGCAATAATCGAATCGAACTGCATATCCGTGATTTCCAGCTCGTAGCCCAGCGCATCGCAAACCGCCTGCGCAATCTCAACATCGATGCCCACGATGTCGCCGGTCTCGTCGTCGTAATACTCATAGGGCGCAAAGTCGATGCTCGAACCCATGGTCAGCGTGTCCGCAAATGCCGTTGAACACAAAAGCATCAAAGCCAGAACCGCACAAATCAATGTCTTTTTCATTTTCATTTCCTCCCTGCCGTTTGAATTGTGCATATTCTATCACCCGAATTTTCGAATGTCAATCTTTTTTATTGTTAAATATTCATGTTATACAGGTTTTTACGCCTTTTATTCAATTATTAACGCATAAACTTACATTTCATCAGTTGCATTGAAATTGATTTTGTACTATAATAGGTGCAAATTTGAAAACGGAGTTGAGATGGATCATGAAAAACAAGAGCTTTTTGAAGCTTCTGGATTTTACGCCCGAAGAAATTTCCGCGTTGCTGGATCTGGCTGCGTCCCTCAAGCAGCAGAAGAAGCACGGCATTCCCCATGCCGATTTGAAGGGCAGAAATATCGCCCTGATTTTCGAAAAGACCTCCACGCGCACGCGCTGCAGTTTTGAAGTTGCGGCGCATGATTTGGGCATGCAGGTGACCTATCTCGACCCCAGCGGCTCCCAAATCGGCAAGAAGGAATCCATTGCGGACACCGCGCGGGTGTTGGGCAGAATGTATGACGGCATTGAATACCGCGGCTTCGGTCAGGAGATTGTGGAAACGCTGGCGAAGTATGCGGGCGTTCCCGTTTGGAACGGTCTGACCAACGAATTCCATCCCACGCAGATTCTGGCGGATTTCCTGACGCTGCGCGAACAGTTCGGCGAATTGAAGGGGCAGAAGCTGGTTTACATGGGCGATGCCCGCTACAACATGGGCAATTCGCTGATGGTGGGCTGTGCGAAAATGGGCATGCATTTCGTGGCGTGTGCGCCCGAAAAGTATTTCCCGAACAGCGCACTGGTTGCCGAATGCGAAAAAATCGCCGCTCAGACGGGCGCAACGCTTGAATTCTCCACCGATCCGCTCACGGCCGTGAAGGGTGCGAATGCCGTTTACACGGACGTTTGGGTTTCGATGGGCGAGCCGGACGAGGTATGGGAGGAGCGCATTCACGATCTGATGCCTTATCAGGTGAATGCGAAGCTGATGGCGGCCGCAGGCGAAAAGTGCGTGTTCATGCACTGTCTGCCCGCATTCCACGATTTGAACACCGGCATCGGCCGAAAGATTCACGACAAATTCGGCATCGACGCCATGGAGGTTACCGACGAGGTGTTCGAATCGCCCGCTTCCATCGTGTTTGACGAGGCGGAAAACCGCATGCACACCATCAAAGCGGTGATGTATGCAACACTCAAGGGACTCAATTAAGGAGAGACAAATTATGCCAAAGGCCTATTTGGTGCTTGCGGACGGAACGGTTTACGAGGGCGACGGTTTCGGCGCAAGCTGTGATTCCATCGGTGAGCTGGTATTCACAACCGGTATGGAAGGGTATCTGGAAACGCTCACGGACGAAAGTTATGCGGGGCAAATTATTCTGCAAACATTTCCGTTAATCGGCAACTATGGCGTGATTGAACAGGATTTCGAAGGCGAATGCAGCGCGCGGGGCTATGTGGTTCACGAATGGTGCGATGCGCCTTCCAATTTCAGATCGCAGGGAGATTTGGATGCGTTTCTGAAAGCGCACGGCATTCCCGGCATCTGCGGGCTGGACACCCGCGCCATCACGCGCAGAATCCGCGAACACGGCGTTATCAACGCAATGATCTGCCGCGAAGTGCCGAAGGATTTAAGCGCCGTTCAGGGCTATGCCGTTCGGGGCGTGGTCAATCAGGTAACGTGCAAAGAAAAAAACGAATATCCCGCAATCGGCGAAACAAAATATCACGTGGCACTGATGGATTACGGCGCCAAGCGCAATATCGTTCGTGAATTGCAAAAGCGGGGCTGTTCGGTTACGGTTTATCCCGCGAACACGCCTGCCGAAACGGTGCTCGAATCGCATCCCGACGGAGTTATGCTTTCCAACGGCCCGGGCGATCCCGAAGAAAACACATTCTGCATTGCGCAAATCGCTAAGATGCTGGGGAAGGTGCCGATGTTTGGCATTTGCCTGGGGCATCAGATGACCGCTCTGGCGGCGGGCGGACGCACGGAAAAAATGAAATACGGCCATCGCGGCGCAAACCAGCCCGTGAAAGAGGTCAACGGCGTGCGCTGCTATATCACCAGTCAGAACCACGGCTATGCTGTGGTCAGCGAATCCGTTCACACGGGCAAAATCAGCTATGTCAACGCCAACGACGGCAGCTGTGAAGGCATTGATTACCCCGATTTGAACGCATTCACCGTTCAGTTCCACCCCGAAGCGAGTGCCGGTCCGCACGACACCGCATTTCTGTTTGATCGCTTTATTGCCATGATGGGAGGCGAAAAGGTATGCCGCTGAATCCGTCCATTCACAAGGTTTTGATGATCGGTTCCGGTCCTATCGTAATCGGTCAGGCCGCCGAATTCGATTATGCCGGTGCGCAGGCGTGCCGAATTCTGAAGGATGCGGGCGTGAATGTGGTTTTGGTGAATTCAAACCCCGCAACCATCATGACCGACAAGGCGCTTGCGGATGAAATTTATTTGGAGCCCCTGACCGTTGAAACGCTCAAGCGCATTATTCTGCACGAAAAGCCGGACAGCCTTCTGGCGGGTCTTGGCGGTCAGACGGGTCTGACGCTTGCGATGCAGCTTTCCAAAGACGGCTTTTTGCAGGAACACAACGTTCGCCTGATCGGCGCAAATGCCGAGGCGATTGACAAGGCGGAGGACAGACAGCTGTTCAAAGACGCCATGACCGAAATCGGCGAACCCGTGATTCCCTCGGGCATCGCCAACACCGTGAATCAGGCGCTGGAAATCGCTTCGAAAATCGGTTACCCCGTAATCGTTCGCCCCGCATTCACATTGGGCGGCGCAGGCGGCGGTTCTGCGGCGGATGAAGAGGAATTGCGCCTGATTGCGCAGACCGGTCTGGACGCTTCGCCGATTACGCAGGTTCTGATTGAAAAGTCCGTGGCGGGCTGGAAGGAAATCGAATTCGAGGTGATGCGCGATTCCGTGGGCAACGTGATTGCCGTTTGCTCGATGGAGAATCTCGATCCCGTGGGCATTCACACGGGCGATTCCATTGTGGTTGCGCCCGCACTCACGCTTTCGGACAAGGAATATCAGATGCTTCGAAGCGCATCGCTGAATATCATTTCGGCGCTGGGCATTGTCGGCGGCTGCAACTGCCAGTTCGCCCTGAATCCCGACAGCTTCGAATATGCGGTTATCGAGGTGAATCCGCGCGTGTCCCGTTCGTCGGCATTGGCGAGCAAGGCCACGGGCTATCCGATTGCAAAGGTCACCACCCGCATCGCTTTGGGCTATACGCTGGATGAAATCAAAAACGAAATCACGGGCAAGACCTGCGCCTGCTTTGAGCCGACGCTCGACTATGTGGTGGTCAAGTTCCCGAAATGGCCGTTTGACAAGTTCGCCGGAGCCAGCCGCAGTTTGGGCACGCAGATGAAGGCGACGGGCGAAGTGATGTCCATTGCGCCCACATTCGAAATGGCTTTGATGAAAGCCGTTCGAGGTGCGGAAATCGGCATGGATACGCTCAACCGCACGCCGAACAGCTCCGCGCCCATTCGTGAACGGCTGAAAATCGCAGACGACCACAGGCTGTTTACCGTGTTTGAAGCGCTGAAGAGCGGCGTGACGGTGGATGAAATTCACGCAATCACGAAAATCGACAAGTGGTTCATCGCCAAATTGCAAAAGCTCGCCGATTACGAAGCCGAAATCGCAAACGGTCTTACCGAGGAGAATTATCTGAAAGGCAAGAAGCTGGGCTATCCCGACGCCGCAATCAAGCGTCTTTCGGGAGCGGAATCGCTGCCCGAATGCCACAGCGTATTCAAAATGGTGGATACCTGCGGTGCGGAATTCGCCGCCGAAACGCCTTACTTCTATTCGAGCTTTGATTCCGAATGTGAATCCCGTGCGTTCCCCCGTTCGGGCAAACCCGTGGTGGTCGTACTGGGTTCGGGCCCGATTCGCATCGGTCAGGGCATTGAATTCGACTATTCCTCCGTGCATTGCGTATGGACGCTCAAGCGGCTGGGATACGATGTGGTCATCATCAACAACAACCCCGAAACCGTTTCCACCGACTACGATACCGCCGACCGGCTGTATTTCGAGCCGCTCACGGATGAAGACGTGATGCGGATTCTGGAGGTTGAAAAGCCCATCGGCGTTGTGGTTGCGTTCGGCGGACAGACCGCCATTCGCTTAACGGGTGCGCTGAGCCGCGCGAATGTTCCGATTCTGGGCACCTCCGCAGAGGGCATCGACATTGCCGAAGACCGTGAACGCTTCGATGCGCTGCTGGAGAAATTCTCGATTCGCCGTCCGAAGGGCATGGGCGTTCGCACGATGGAAGAAGCCCTGAATGCGGCGCAAACGCTGGGTTATCCCGTGCTGCTGCGTCCGAGCTATGTTATCGGCGGTCAGAACATGGTGATTGCCCATGCGAAGAAAGATGTTGAAACCTACATGAATCGCATTCTCGCAGGCGGCATCGAGAATCCCGTTCTGGTGGACAAGTATATGTCCGGAACGGAACTGGAAGTGGACGTGATTTCCGACGGCACGGATGTTCTGATTCCCGGCGTAATGGAGCATATCGAGCGCGCGGGCGTGCATTCGGGCGACTCCATTGCGGTGTATCCGCCGTACAACATCACCGACAGAATGCTTCAGAACATCGTGAAGAGCTCCACACAGCTGGCGTTGGCTTTGGGCACGAAGGGTCTCGTGAACATTCAGTATCTGATTTACGACGGCGAATTGTATGTTATCGAGGTCAACCCCCGTGCATCGCGCACGATTCCGTATATTTCAAAGGTATCGGGCGTGGCGATGGTGGACATTGCCGCGCGGGTGATGCTGGGCGAATCGCTTCGTGAAATCGGCTGCGGAACGGGTCTGCATCAGGCGCCGCCGTATTGTGCGGTAAAGGTGCCGGTATTCTCGTTTGAAAAGCTGCTGGACGCAAACAGCTATTTGAGCCCCGAAATGAAGTCCACGGGCGAAGTGCTCGGTCTGGGTCGGGATAAATCCGAAGCGCTGTTCAAGGGCTTGGTGAGCGCCGGCTTCCGCACGCCCGAAGCGGGACAGGAAACGGGCGTTATGCTGAGCGTGGATGAATACGATTACCCCGAAATCGTTTCGATTGCACGGAAGTTCTACGATTTGGGCTGTCGGCTGTATGCGACGGTCGGCACGGCGCAGGTGCTCGCAACGATGGGCATTGCGGTGAATACCGTTCCCGACATTCACGATTACGACGCCACGCAGAATCTGCTTGAAAGCGGCGTGATTCACTATATCATCTACACGGGTGCGCTTATGGATGCCACGATGGAGGATTACATTCACCTGCATCGCCTGGCGGTGCTGCACAGAATCGCCTGCCTGACATCGCTGGATACCGCAAACGCACTGGCGGACATCATCGCCAGCCGTTACACGCAGCTCAACACCGAACTGGTGGACATTGCGCATCTGCGCCATGAACGTCAGACCCTGAAATTCTCAAAGATGCAGTCTACCGGCAACGATTACATTCTGATTGACAACCGCGACAATGCGATTGAATATCCCGAATCGCTGTGCGTGAAGCTGTGCAGAAGCCATTACGGCGTGGGTGCGGACGGCATCGCCCTGATTGAGAATTCCTCCGTGGCGGATGCGAAAATGCGCATGTACAACCGTGACGGTTCCGAAGGGCGAATGGCGGGCAACTGCATTCGCTGCGTGGGCAAGTATCTCTACGATAAGGGCATCGTTGCGAAAACGGAAATGAACATCGAAACGGCGAGCGGCATTCACCATTTGCAGCTCTACACGCAGTCCGGTCGGGTCAGCTCGGTATCGGTGGATATCGGACAGCCGAATCTGAATCCCGCAAGCCTGCCCTGCACCATTCAGGCCGACCGCGCGATGCACTATCCTGCGAAAATCGCCGGGCAGATGTATTTCATCAACCTCGTTTCCATGGGCAATCCGCATTGCGTGGTATTCACGGATTCCGTTGAAACGCTGAAGCTCGATCGGCTGGGGCCGAAATTCGAAACGGCCGAAATCTTCCCCGAACGGGTGAATACCGAATTCGTGCGCGCGGTAAACGCAACCACGCTGAGAATGCGCTGTTTCGAGCGCGGCAGCGGTGAAACCAAAGCCTGCGGAACGGGCGCTTGCGCCGCAGTGGTTGCTGCGGTTGAAAACGGCTTGTGCCGTCGGGATACGGACATCGACGTTCAGGTGCCCGGCGGAACGCTCACCGTTCGCTATTCCGACAGCGGCGTAACGCTTCACGGAACGGCGGAACAGGTCTTCGAGGGAACTTTGGAAATCTGATAAGATAAAAAACTTCGGAGTGCTTCCTTTGCGGAAACACTCCGATTTGTTTGGTAACGGTAACACCACACAAATGAGGTGGTACGATGAATAGTGAATTTTGCGGTAGATGGAATTGCAGGAATCGAAGGTTTACTGGAGGTAAATCGAGATTTCTGCAGCTTCCAGATACCGCAAAAGGCGCATTCAGCGTCGCCGCCGAATTGTGCGGGGTTGCCTTATCCCTCTGCGGTTTTCTTTTCGCCCGCGTGTTTCTTTTGAAGAATCCAATACAGAATCAGCGAAGCGACGGTCAGAATCACCTGCGAAATCATGCTCCATATGAATTGCGGGCCGGTCGGGTCGGTCAGGGCATCGCCCATGAGCGTGTACGCCAGCATGCTCGGAAGCATTCCCAGAATCGAACCCAGCAGAAAATCAAGGAATCGCTTTCGCATTGCGCCGCAATACATGCCCAGCAAATCGCTCGGAACAAGCGCAATTATTCTGGAGAAAAATGCGAACATCACCGTGCTTTGATTGTTCAGCATTTTCGTTACGGAAGCGTGCTTGTGATTCTCCACCTTTTCGCGAATTCTGTGAACGTCGATATGCAATCCGATGCAATACGGCACGCTTATCATTACCACCGTTCCCAGAAAATTCACCAGCATCGCCCACGGCAGCGGGAAGAGTATCGCGCTTGCCGCATACAGAAGCGCACTCCACAATACCACCGTGATGCTCTTGAATGCGAACAGGCACAGCATCATCAGCGCCGTGAGCAGCGAATTTTCCGAAGACATTTGCACAATGCTGTCTACGGTGATTTCATCCTTCTGCTGAATGGCGAATGCCACCAGCACAACCCAGCCGATCAACAGAACGGCGGTGAATGCCCTTTGCAATCTTGCTTTCGTTTCCATGGCGGTTATTCTTCGTCGGCGTTGGCCCGTTTGTGGATTTCTTCCATGCGATTGTCCAGCTCGGCGCCCATTTGTGCGCATTCAAACAGCTCTTTGGCAATCTGCGCATCGTTTTCCAAATCCTTCTTGTAGCGAATCTTATGCTCCAAGCTCGCCCACCAGTCCATCGAAATCGTGCGCAGCTGCACTTCCACCTTCATTTTTCTGGTTTGATTGTGCAGGAAAATCGGCGTTTCGATAATCAGATGCAAACTGCGATAGCCGTTGGGTTTGGGATTGCGAATATAATCCTTGCGCTCCAGAAGGGTCACATCGTCCTGACGCAAGAGGGCATCCGCCAGCATGTAAATGTCGCCGGGGAACGAACAGATTACCCGCAGGCCCGCAATATCGTGCATATACTGCTCGATGCCTTCCACAGTGAGCGGTATATTCTTGCGAACCGCTTTGTCCACGATGCTCTCGGGCGATTTCAGGCGTGATTTCACGGATTCAATCGGGTTGCGGTCGTAACGCAGGGAAAGCTCCTCGTTGAGCACATTGAATTTCGTTTCGACCTCCATAATTGCACAGCGGTAATACGCCATCAGCTCCTTATAGGGCATGGCGTATTCTTTCAGCCAGTTCTTGATTTCGCCGTTATTCAGGCGGGTCATCAAGGCGTGCTTCAGGGGCGATATCTCATCATGTTTCATTGCCGTTTTTCTCTCCTGATTGTGATTATTCTTATTATAATCGAAAATAACGTTATTGCGAACAGCGCGCAGGTTGAAATTCTGTAAACGCTTCTTTCGGGTTGCGTCCTCGGGATTTTTGCGATACAATATTCATATATGATTTATCGGGGGTCGGCGGAATGAACAGACAGAATCTGCGAATAACGGTTGCTTTGATTGCAATCATCGGTCTGATGGCCTGTGCGGGGGCGTGGCTGCTGGAGAGCCGTTCACGGGAGGATTCGCCATCGCCGCTTCGCATCAGCGAGATTGCGCAGGATTCGGGCGAAGGGGATGCGTATTGGATTGAAATCGAAAACACATCCTCCGAAGCCGTTTCGCTGTACGGTTATGCGCTTACAAGTGCCGATCATCCGCAAAAATCGTTTGTATTCGGAAATCACACGCTTGAAGCGGGCGGATTCACGGTGGTCACCGCCGACGGCACGCAGGGCGATTTTCATGCGCCGTTTCGCATTTCTTCGGGCGAGGATACGCTGTATCTTCTGAATGCCTCGGGCGAGGCGATTGATTGCGCCGCCGTTCCCGCATTGGCAAGCGGTCAATCCGCCGTTCGGGACAAAGACGGCGCTTGGCAAATCAGCTATATCGCCACGCCGAACGAAGAAAACCGAATTGCTTCCGTTGATGAACTGCGCGCGCAGGAGATTGACGTGGTTGCGGGGGATTTGGAAATCACGGAGGTATCGCCCAAGAACCGCACCTATTTCCCGGATGAAAACGGCGAATTCTATGATTATGCGGAGATTCACAACACGAGCGGCGAAAGCGTGAATCTGGCGGGGTGGTATCTGTCGGACGAGCGTGAAAACCCGAAGATGTGGGCGTTTCCGTCGGTAGAGCTTGCGGCGGATGAATACCTGTGCGTGCATTTATCGGGGCTGAATCGCACAGAGGGCGATCACATTCATGCGAATTTCAAATTGAAAGCCTCGGGCACGCAGTTGTTTTTAACGAACGAAGGCGGCGAAATCGCTTCGGCGGTGACCGTTCCCGAAATGCAGGCGGATCAGGTGTATTCGCTTACCGAATCGGGCTGGAAGAGCACGCTTGCGCCCACGCCGCAACGCGAAAACACCGCCGATTCCTCTGAATCGCAGGCGGTTCTGCCCGACGTTTATATTTCCGAAATCTCCGCAACCAACTCTTCGAACGTGGACTGGATTGAAATCGCAAACGCCTCGGACGTTTCGGTGGATCTCTCCGATTGGGGGCTTTCGGACAATTCCGCTCGGCCCCGCAAATGGCAATTCCCTTCGGGAACGGTCATCGGGGCAGGTGAATACCTGTGCGTGCTGGCAAGCGAAAGCGAAACGGATTCGATGCTTTCAACGGGCTTCTGCCTGTCGGCCGAAGGCGGTTACTCCGTGGTGCTCGCACAGCCCGACGGCGAAATCACGGATCGGCTGTTTATTGCGCAGCAGTATCGGGATATCAGCTACGGTCGGCAGGGAAATTCCGCAGACGGGCGGTATCTGGAAACCATGACGCCGCAGGCGGAGAATATCTCGCAATCGTATTCGGGGCGCGCCGAATCGCCCGAATTCTCGGTTTCGGGCGGATTGTTCACAACGGGCGATACGATAACGGTTGCGCTTTCGGCGAATTCGGGCGCGCGCATTTACTATACCACCGACAACACCCTGCCCACGCAGTCTTCACAGCTGTACACCTCCCCCATCACCATTACATCGCAGACCGTTTTGCGGGCGCGGGCTTTTCAAGATGATTTCCTGCCCTCGTTCGCAACCGCACAGAGCTATCTGTTTGACGTGAAAAACGGTTCGGGAGCGGTGTATACGGTGTCGCTGGTATCCGATCCCGACAATTTCTTCAGCGATGAAAAGGGCATTCTGGTGGCAGGTTCGGGCAGTGTGGCGAACTATTATCAGGAATGGGAATACGAGGCGAATGCGCAGGTTTTCGATTGCGAGGGCAATTCCCTGCTTTCGCAGGAATGTTCCGTTCGCTTGCAGGGAAACGCCACGCGCAACGAAAATCAGAAGGGATTCAAGCTGATTGCACGGCGGGAATACGGAGACGCCCTGTTTTCGGGACAGCTGTTTTCCAACCGTGAATACGACACCTGCAAGGCGTTCCTTCTGCGCAATTCGGGCGACGACATCAACAAAACCCGCATGCGTGATTCCGTTTTGACTTCGCTTGCTTCGAACACGAGCGTGCTCTATCAGGAAACAGAGGTTTGCGTGGTTTATCTGAACGGCGAATACTGGGGGCACTACAACCTTCGGGAAGCGGTGAATACCGAATTGATTTGCCTGCACGAGGGCTGGGAAGGCGATGAAGATGCGCTGGATCTGGTTGCGGGCACGGCGAACGTTTTGCAGGGTTCGGATCAAACCTATCTGGATTTGACAGACTATCTTGCGAATCACAATCCGAACACGCAGGAGGCCTATGAGCGAATCGATTCCGCCATCGACATTCAAAACTACATCGAATTCATGACCCTTCAGATTTACACCGGCAACACCGATACCTTGAATATCAAGCGCTATCGCAACCCGAATGCCGACGGCAAATGGCGCTGGATTCTGTATGATTTGGACTGGGGATTCAGCGTGGACACCAATTCGTTCCAGCGCTGGCTCACGGCGGGCAACAAGGGCGACGGATTGAGGGCGGACAACACGTTCTTTATCGCCTGCATGAAAAACGACACCTTCCGCGATCGCTTCCTGACGTATTTCGGGAATCGCCTGGCGAATGACCTGTCGAGCGAACAGGTGGTTGCCCGATTCAAGGAGCGCTACGATCTTTTATCAACCATTCTGCCCGACCACTTCGAGCGCTGGGGCGTGAGCGAGAAGAAATACAATAAAGAAGTGAGCGAACTGGTGGATTATGCGCAGAGCAGGCCGACTCGATTGCTGCAATTCGCGAAGGATTCACAGGCGCTGAATCTTTCCCAAAGCGATATGGAAAAGTATTTCGGCGGCGCAATGGAGGCAGTCGGTCTGACTTACAATCAGATTCCCTCTTTATAAACATTTAATAAACGATGCTTGAATGAGATTGCTCATTCAAGCATTTTGCGCTACAATAAGGTCATTGCAATGAATGCGGAGGCAAATCATGAAAAAATCGAGATTCCCGTGGAAAACGGTAATCATAATGGCGATAATCGGGTTGGTGGCCTGTGCGGCGGCGTGGATGTTGGAAAACAATGCGCAAACGGCCGTTGCATCGGGACTGCGCATCAGCGAAGTGATGGCGGATTCGGAGGTCGGCGATTCCGATTGGATTGAAATCGAGAATACCTCGGATTCGGACATCGGTCTTTACGGTTATGCGCTGATGAGCGCCGCCGAACCGAAGAAATCCTATGTGTTCCCGAACTGCACGATTGAAGCGGGCGGGTTTCTGGTTATCACGGCGGACGGTTCGAAAGAGGGCGGATACCATGCGCCGTTTAAGCTCTCCTCGGGCGGCTCGACAATCTACCTGCTGAATGCCAACGGGAACACCATCGACAGCGTAACGGTGCCCGGTTTGGGCGACAATCAGGTTTATGCGCTGGATGAAAACGGCTCGTGGCAGCTCAGCTATACCGCCACGCCGAACGCTCAAAACAGCATCACGGACACGCCCGAAGCAATTTCCTCGCAATCGGCGGTTGAATCGTCGGGGGATTTGGAAATCACGGAGGTCGTTACGAAAAACCGCACCTTCTTTCCCGATGAAGACGGCGAAATCAGCGATTATGTCGAGATTCACAACAAGTCGGACGAAGCGGTGAATCTCTCCGGAATGTATCTTTCCAATCAGGAGCAAAAGCCGAAGCGCTGGGCGTTTCCCGATGTGACCCTTCAGCCGGATGAATATCTTACGGTGCATATGTCGGGATTGGACGAAGTGGAAGACGGGCACATTCATGCGAATTTCAAATTGCTCTCCTCGGGCGTGAGTTTGTATCTGACGAAGAGCGACGGAACCGTTATTTCAAGCGTTACCGTTCCCGAATTGCAGGCGGATCAGGCCTATTCCCGAACGGAATCCGGCTGGACAACCGCACTTGCGCCCTCGCCGAACGCCGCCAACACGGTTTACGGTGCGGATGCGGTGGCTTCGGCGGAAACGCTCTATTCCGTTCACATCAGCGAAATCGTTGCCAGCTCCTCTTCTTCGGCGGACTGGATTGAAATTGTGAATACCTCCGACAGCGCCGTTGATCTTTCGGGCTGGGGGCTTTCCGACAATGCCTCACGTCCCCGCAAATGGCAGTTTCCTTCGGGAACGGTGATTCAGGCGGGCGAATACATGTGCGTGTTCGCAAGCAGCGATACTTCAACGGAAGTGAATGCCGAGCTTCTCGCATCCTCCGCTTACAATGTGGCCGATTTCAACCTTTCGGCAAGCGGCGAATATTCCGTGGTGCTGGCGCAATCGGACGGAACGATTGTGGACCGCGTGTATGTGCCCCAACAGTATCGGGATATCAGCTACGGGCGGTTGGGCGATTCCTCGGATTGTCTGTATCTGGAAACGATGACGCCGGGGAGCGAAAACCGTTCGGAAAGCTATCTCGGGCGTGCGCAAACGCCTGAATTCTCCGTTTCGGGCGGACTGTTCACAACGGGCGATGTGATTACCGTTTCCATCAGCGCACCGAGCGATTGCCGCATTTACTACACCACCGACAACACCGACCCTTCGGAATCGTCTGCCCTGTACACCTCGCCCATTCAAATCAGCGAACAGACGGTTCTGCGGGCGCGCGCATACAAGGACGGCTGTATGCCCTCCTATATGGAAACGCAAACCTATATCTTCGATGCGAAAAACGGTTCGGGCAGCGTGTATACCGTTTCCATCGTGTCCGATCCGGACAACCTTTTCAGCGACGAATCGGGCATTCTGGTTGCGGGAACGGGCAGCGTGGCGAACTACGATCAGGAATGGGAGCGGGAAGCCCACGTTGAAATCTATGATTGCGGCGGCAATCAGATTACCTCGCAGGAAGTGGGCATGGCGCAGCAGGGGCAAACCTGCCGAAGCGAACCGCAGCAGTGTTTCAAGCTGATTGCCCGCAGCGAATACGGCGATTCCCTGATTCGGGGGCACATCTTCTCCAACCGTGATTACGACACGGCGCACGCGATTCTGATTCGCAATTCCAGCGACGACGCAAACAAAACCCGAATGCGCGATTCCGTTTTGGTTACATTGGCGAAGGACACGAGCGTTCTGTATCAGGAAACGGAGGTTTGCATCGTTTACCTGAACGGCGAATACTGGGGGCAGTACAATATCCGCGAGGCAATCAGCCCCACGCTGATTTGTCAGCATGAAGGCTGGGAAGGTCAGGAGGATTCGCTGGATCTGATTGTGAAAAACGACATCGTGCGGCAGGGTTCAAACGAGAGCTTCACGGAACTGCTCGATTACCTCACGACCCACGATCCGAACACCGATGAGGCGTATCAGGTGCTGGATGAAAACATCGACATTCAGAATTACATTGAATACATGGCCATCGAGATTTTCTCCGGAAACACCGACCCGAGCAACGTGAAGCGCTATCGCAACGCAAACGCCGACGGCAAATGGCGCTGGGTGCTGTATGATATCGACTGGGCGTTTTTGCAGGACACGAATTCCATCGCCCGCTGGCTTGCGCCGGGCGGCGTGGGCAACAACAAGCGCACCGACAACACGCTGTTCATCGCAGCCATGAAAAACGATACCTTCAAAGACCGATTCCTGACGTATTTCGGAACACAGCTCGCCACCAATATGACCACCGAAAATATCCTGAGCATGTTCCAAGAGCGGTATAATCTTTTGATGACCGTTCTTCCCGACCATTTCGAGCGTTGGGATTTCAGCGAAAGCAAATACAACAGCGCATTGCAGATTCTAATCAGCTATGCGCAAACCCGACCGACCAGGCTTTTGCAATTCCTGAAATACGATTCCACGCTGAATCTTTCCGAAAGCGATATGAATCGGTATTTCTCGGACGTTATGAACATTATCGGTTTGACGTACGATTCCATTCAGCCGCTGTAAAAATCAATAAAGAATCGGGCAACGCTTTCGATGAGAGCGTTGCCCGATTTGCGGTTTAAGCGGATTCTCCGATTCTCTGCGGAGTCAGTTCCGCTTTTGTGCTTTCGTTCCAGATGACATCGTTCTTGATGTATTCCTTCAGGAATTCGGCACATTCGGCATCGAGATTCACGAAAGTTTCCAATCCTTCGGCGAAATCCCCGCGGAACAAATCGATGGCTTCGAGCACGGGGCGGGCGTCGGATACATAGGATTCAAGCACCTGCGCAATGCGTTCGGCTTTCGGGATTTCCTCCATGTCGGTCAAATCGCAAAGGTTGATTGGCGTTTCGTAGAATTTCCGCGCCGCTTCCGTCAGGCCGTTGATGTCTCTGAAGCAAATCCATTCGATGCCTTCGGCATTCGGATTTCGGGAGAGAATCGTGAATACCTCCGTCCAGAAGGCTTCGTCCGTTTCCCGTTCTCCGAGGAAGATGCCCATGATGTTGAGTTTGCCGTTGGCATCCATGCCGATAAGCACATACAGGGCATTCTCGCCGAGGTCGAATTTCAGCACCATCAGGCAGTGAATCGGCGTTCCCTGTTCGGGTGCACGGTAGAGATTGCGGTAGTTGAGCAGCAGTCCCGCGCGGATGTCCACGCGCCCCGATGCCTTGAATGTCAGCGGTTCCGTTCGGGTGCCGACATTGCCGTTGGCGTGAATGGTGATGTCCCTGACGGTGATATCACGGCCCGTGACGTTGCCCTGCGTTTTCACATCCAGCGTCTTGGCGTTTACATCGTTGATATCCAGATTCTCGGAATGATTCTCGATGTAGATTTTCTTGCCGCTGCCGTGGAGATTGCCGATTACGGTATCCACGGGATTGTCCTTCGAGCCGATGTTCTTATCGGCATTCAGGGTGGCATCCTGCGCCATGATGTTGGGCTTAACGGCGGAATCGGCATTCACATTGCCGTTCACATCCAGGTGCAGTTTGTCCTGAGCGGTGATTTGGCCGATGGTGACATCGCCGTTGTTGTGAATCGTGACGTTTTCGCCCTTCGCCGAGAGGGAATCGACCTGCGTATTCAAATCAACATCGCCGAAAATCGCATTGGCATCGAGCGTATCGCCCTTCACCGTGCCGTTTGAACGGATATCGCCATCCAGCGTATTCAGGGTGATATCGCCGCCCGTTACGGCATCCTTGAGCGTTAAATCGCCCTTGGCGGAGAGGTGCAGGTCGTTTTGCGTGTTGGCATCCACTTCGCCTTGCACCTTGAGCGACAGGCCGTGATTGTCCGAACCGATATCGCCGAGGGCATTCAGCGTGAGATTGCCGCCTGCGGAAACGGTGGTTTCGCCGTCAAGCGCATTCTGCTTTGCCGAATCGGCGTTCTTCTGCGCCGCTTCATAGGCTTGCTGTTTGCGCTGTGCTTCTTCTTCGGCGGCTTTTGCGTTTGCTTCGGCTTCCGCCCGCTTTTGCTCCGCTTCGTTCAGCTGCTGCTGCAGCAATGCCTTCTGTTCTTCGGTGGCCTTCGGGTTTTGATTCAGCAAATCAAGCCGATTGCGAATCTCCTCTGCCGCCGAATCCGCCATGTTCGCCTCTTCACGCCGGACATACGCATCCGCCTTCGCCGATTCGGCCTGCGCTTTGGCGTTGTCCGCCTGCTTCTGCGCTTGTGCCGCCTGATCAATCGGGGTGTCGTTGCCGTCGAGAATGCTTTCGGGGGCGGTGATAACGGCATCGCCCTGAGCGGTAATCTTCTTGAGAATGAGATTGTCCGTCAATTCGAGAATATTCAGATAGCTGCCGTTTGCCGAGAGCGTTCCGCCGTTTTCGGAATCGGTGTCCACTCGGAAGGCTTCCTGCGGTGTGCCGATATCGCCGTTCTTCGCATTCAGCACAATGCTGTTCGCCTTCACCTGAGCATCCTCGCCCAGTCGGTCGCCCGCAACGATGCTTCCCTGTGCGGTAACGGCGGCATCCTTGCCCGCCTGAATGGGGCCGACAATCAAATCGCCGCTTCTGTTGCTCAGATTCAGATTCTCCTTTGCGGAGGCATTCACCTGTCCTTCCTTGCTTTGGGCAATCAAATCAAGCGTTTGGATGTCGCCGATGCTGATATCGCCCTTCGCATCTGCGATAATCGTTCCGTCAACATCGGTAATGATGCGCGCATCGGGCGAACCGACGGTTCCGTTCTTCGCATTCAGCGATGCATCGCCGCCTGCGGTGAGATTCGGCTCGGTCTGTGCGTCCGTTCGGGTGTCCGTGATGTTGTCGGTCGCTTCCAGATGCACGCCGCCCGTGGCTGTAATCACGCCCAGACCCATATCGCCGTCGGTTTCTTCGATGTTCACATCGCCGCCCGCACGGACATTCAGGTGCATCGCCTGAGCGGATTGCGTGATCCAGAGCCATTCGTAATCATAGTCGAATCGAAGCGCCCATTCCTTCTTCTCGGCATCCTGCAGGGTGGGCTGTCCGTTTTCGTCCAGCATATAAACCGTGCGGTCCACGGGCTGCCGCAGTTTCGCCGTGAGCACC